>CAYXEE010000096.1:0-8140 GCA_964463935.1 uncultured Chitinophagaceae bacterium
TTAGCCAAGGAAAGACAGAAGAAGATGCGCAAGCAAATATTCAAGATGCAATTAAAGAATGTTTAGAAGTTCGAGCCGAAAAAGGATATCCCTTGACAATCACAACCCGTCACGTTGAGGTTGCTGTATAATGCCAATTGTCCCGATTCTTCGTCCAAGAGACGTTATAAAAATATTTGAATATTTTGGATGGCATACAGCCCGTCAACGAGGAAGTCATATCATTTTAACAAAAGAAGGTAACATTGCAACCTTATCAATTCCCAGTCACTCCGAAGTAGCTCGCGGAACCTTGCGTGCTTTAATCCAACGAGCAGGTTTAACGATTGAAGAATTTATTGAAGCACAAAAATTTATATAACGCTATCCAAAAATTTTTCTTTCTTCATTCATAATTCCTCTTTCTTCATTATATTTGTTCATGCAAAACGTTTCATATCAATTACAAGTATATTCAACATCAATTCATTTTTCTGTTGCGGGAAACGGCGAACCGTTGTTTATTTGTCCTGTAACGTGGGGCGTGGATGGACATCGCTGGGCGTTATTGGAAGAACTCGCAAAGAATTTTACGCTTATCCGCCTCGATCCGCGCGGAACGGGAAAATCCGGAGATGTGACTTTAAAAGATGAATATGGAATTCTGACATTATTAAAAGATATTGAAGCTGTTCGAAATTATTTAGGAATTGAACGGTGGAGTATCATGGGACAATCTGCCGGCGGATGGACTGCTTTGGAATACGTTCTTGCGTTCAGCAATCACGTAAAAAAAATGATTGTCGTCTGTTCTGCTCCGACGGGAAAATTTCAAAAAGGAACATTTCGCGACCCGCTGCATCCGCTGTTTCCAAAATATGATGCGCTTTCGAAAGAAATTCGCTCGCTTCCGCATGATGAGCGCGTAAAAACATTTAACCGCGCAATTTATCAATATGATGTGCAGACTGAAGAAGCGCGAAAAATAATTGACGAAATATTTTCCAAAACAGAATTCAACGCAAAACGAAATCAATATTTTATTGCAACAGAATTACAACGGTACGATGTCACAGAACGGTTAAAAAATATTTTTGTTCCTACTTTAATCCTAGGCGGAAAGCATGATGTTCACGTTTCGCCGGAGTGGAGCAGACTTATGGCAGAAAAAATTCCCGGCGCGCAATTGAAAATGATGGAACATTCGGGACATTTTCCGTGGTTGGATGAACCAGACGAATTTTTTAATGCGATTGCACAATTTATAGAACACGAATAGCGCTAATTTACACTGACGACAAATATGAAAAAAATTTCTCTCTTTGCTTTTCTTACTTTTTCTTTGCTCAATGCACAAACCGTTGAATTTCCTTCGTTGTGGAAATTTAAAACCGGCGATGATGTTCGTTACAAAGAAACTTCTTTTGATGATTCTCAATGGAACAATATAGCTGTTCCGTCGCAATGGGAAACGCAGGGATTTCCGAATTATGACGGCTACGCTTGGTATCGCACTAAATTTTCCGTTCCGAAAAATCTTTTAAACAAAGAATTATTCTTACTGCTCGGCAAAGTTGATGATATTGACGAAACATTTTTAAACGGGAAAAAAATCGGCGGACTCGGAAAGTTTCCTCCGGTAAATGAATCAGCGTGGAATCAACAGCGCATTTACAAAATTCCCGCAGGAGTATTAAAAGAACAAAATATTTTAACGGTTCGCGTGTTCGATGGCGGCGCACCCGGCGGCGTCATCGGCGGATTGATTGGATTGTACACAAAAAAGGAATACGAAAAAGAATTGAATCTTGGTCCGCCGCCGAAAAAATCGTATTCAAAATTAACAACAAGCAACGGCTTAATCGCAGCTGTGTATGACGAAAAAACAAACCGCATCGAAACGGCAATGCCGCATATTTTTCAAGCATTTGATTCTTCTCATTCTGTCCGCGCATTTGCTCGCGACATTCGACCGATAATTTCAAAAAAACCGAAATCTGTTTCGTATGAAGGAAATACGCATGTTATCTGTACGGATTATGATAATTTTTCCATTTATTATTTTGCGCCGTTTACAACGGAAGAAAAAATTCTTTATGCAGTTATTCGCGGCTTTAAAGATGATATTGAGAACATTCAATTTGAATATCATTCCGGCGCAGGAACAATTCTTAAACGTGAAGCATTACGCGCTATCGGAAAAACCGCAGAAAAATATTTTCTTTTTTCTTTTAAGGATTCGCTTCATAATAATTCTGCCGCAATTGAAAACGCAGCAATTCGCGTTTTAACTTCCCCTTCATCTTTGCTGGTGAGCGAAGTAAAATTTATGAAAAATGTTTTTGCATCCGCCAACATGCAGAAAAATATTTCTAAGAAAGAAAAAAATGTAATTGAACAATCCATTGCCGTATTAAAAATGGCGCAAGTCGGAGAAAAAGAAATTTTTCCGCTTTCCCGCGGTCAAATACTCGCTTCTCTTCCTCCGGGAGTTTGGAATATTGCATGGGTGCGGGACGGTTCATATTCTATTATGGCTCTGGCGCGTCTTGGATTATTCTCCGAAGCAAAGCGCGCGCTTCAATTTATGCTTTCTGCTGAATCAAACAATTACAAAAAATTTATTCACAATGACGGAAAAGATTACGGAATCGGAAAAGATTATCAGATTTCTGTCTGCCGGTATTTTGGAAATGGAAAAGAAGAATCCGATTTTAATGATGATGGTCCAAACATTGAAATAGATGGTTTCGGATTATTTCTTACAGCGTTTTCCGAATATGTGAAAGAAAGCCGCGACACAAATTTCTTTAAAGAAAATTATTCGGTGTTAACTGAAAAAATTGCCGATGTAATTCTTCATTCAATTGCAGAAAATAATCTTATTCGAAACGAATCGGGACCGTGGGAGCGGCATTTGCCGGGAGCGCAATATGCGTACACTTCTGCAGTATGCGCCGCCGGACTTCAAATTTTTGCAGAAGTTTCTCGTTCGTTAAATCTTCCGTTTGAAAAATACTTTTCAGGCGCAGACCGTCTGCAAAAAGGAATTATGGAAAATCTTCTCAGCAAAACCGGAGTTGTTGCAGGAAGAGCAACTATTCCTTTGACGCATTTTGAATATTTTGATGCGGCAACATTTGAATTGTTTGCTTCCGGAATTATTAACGATTCCAAATTATTTTCTTCGCATATAAAAGCATACGAAAAGGTATTGCGAATTCCCGGTAAAAAACGCGGTTACGTTCGCACAACAAGTACAGATTGGTACGAAAGTCAGGAATGGATTTTTCTTAACACGCGGCTTGCTTCTGCGTACGCTCGCTTCGGCAAAAAGAAAGAGGCAAAATTACTGCTGGATTGGATTACAGCGCAGGCACAGTATAATTTCAATCTGATTCCTGAATTATTTACTGCTAAAGAAGGAAATTACGAAGGAGCAATTCCAATGGTCGGATTCGGTGCTGGAACATATATTCTTGGCTTAATTGATTATTACGAACACAAATAAGCGCGTGAAAAATTTTCGTCGAAATATTTTTTCAATTTTTTTGGGTGTCGGATTTTTTGTCTCGCAAAATATTCTTGCATCCGAGCGGTGTGAAATTTCACACTATTCGCTTAAAGTTCAATTCAACGAAAAGCGGGGGAAATTTCAAGCAGAAGCAAAAGTATGGATTACCGCGCTTGAAGAAAATCTTACCAACGTTGTTTTCACATTCCCGCCAAATATTGAATTTAACCGCGCCTACGACAGCAACGACGATAGACTAAGCCGCGAACGTTTTCCTTCGCAGCGCGGAAAACAATTTCAAGATATTAGTATCGAACTGCCGCAAGCAATTGCAAAATTGGATTCCGTTTTTCTTCGGCTTACGTTTGAAGGAATGTTAGACACTAATTCGTTTTCAATGCTCTTTCTCAATGAAAATGAATTTTTACTGCCGCACAATGCGCAATATTCGTGGCTGCCGATTCTTTCAACTCGTTCAAATGTATCCATTGAACAATCTTCTCGTATAGATGTTGAGATTTCACTTTCGCCGGAATTTATTGTTGTGCGAAACGCCGATGTTGATACAACTATTGCCGACGAGAAAAAAGTTTGGAAATTTTCATATCCGCCGCACACAAATTTTTCTACGGCATTTTCAATATGCGGCTCGAAGAATTTTATACAAAAGAAAACTTACAATACCGACAGCAGCTTTGCAGCCGCATTTTATTTTTCACCGCAGCGGGTTAATACTCTTTTTATAGATTCGCTTCAAACCATGCTTCAAACGGCGCGCGCTTTTTTCAGCAACATTACAAAGCAGAAGAAAAATATTTTACGGTTTGCATTTATTGGAAGCAATTACAGCCCCGATGAATTGCTGCGCGCGGAGCAGTTAATTATTTTTGGAAACTCTCCTGCTTTTTCGGTTTATGACACGCTGGCGTTTCAACAATCCACGCGCAATGAATGGCTGAACGAACTCGCACGGATTTTCTGTCCGCAAGTTGTTGATTCTACAGCGTGGTTTGAAGAAGGATTTGCCGGATATTTAGCCAGCAGATTTATTCTTGAAAAATTTTCGCGCGAACCCGAACGCCGGCGCCACGAACGATTTGATGTTATGTCCAGAGCGTTGGACTTTTTCCCTTCTGCTCCAATTGCGCTCGGCAGCCGCGGCAAAGAACATGAAAAAAATATTCTCTCCTATAAAGGACGGTATATTTTTTTAATGCTGGAATATCTGCTCGGAAAAGAAAATTTCGATGCCGCGCTGCAAGCTATGTTTCGATATGCAGAAACAAAAATAATTACAATCGGGGCATTTAAGGAAATGTGCGAAGTACAATACGGCTCATCGTTAGATTGGTTTTTTAATCAATGGCTGTATTCATCGGCAATTCCTGAATTTGCGTTGGAAACGGAAATTCAAAAAACTAACCGTGGTTTATTTTCTGTAAAAGCAATTATTACACAGCGCGGAGATTTGTTTGCGATGCCGCTGAATATTGTTTTTTCGTTTAACGGCAGGAAACAATTAAAAAGAATTTTTGTTGATAAACAGCAGCAGGAATTTTTATTTTCTTATTCCACTGCGCCAAATTCTGTTGAACTTGATCCTGAATATTTAGTTCTCCGATGGCTTGTGGAACTTCGCATTTATGCTCACGCGCAAACATCTATGATGTTTCGTGTTTACAATCGCGATTTAGAAAATTCCGTAAAAGAGGCGGAACTTACTCTTCAACTTGACCCGAACAATAACACGGGAACAAATTCGCTTGCATATTTTTCACTTGGCAAAGCGGCAATTATTCGCAATGAAATTGAAAAGGGGCAGGAGTATTTTCTGAAAGCAATGGAACAAAACGCCGTAGAAGAAATTCTGTTATATCCGCTGATGAGTTTAATACGTTACGCAAATACGCTGGAAATGCAGAATAATCGTAATGAAGCATTAAATTTATACAAGCGCGCGCTCAATGAAGCATACAAAAATCCTTTGCTTTACGCACCGGTAATTTCTGAAGCAGAAAAATATTTGCGCGAAAACTTTATTTATACAAATGAATTTTGGTACGGAAAATATTAAACAACATAATGCTAACGAAATTGTTGTCCGTTCCGTATTAAACAAATTAAAACGCCGAGATTCTTGGTTTCTTGTTAACTACACTCTCAATCCGTTTGAATCGTGTGAATTCAATTGTCTATACTGTTACGTTCGCGGTTCAAAATACGGCGGACATCTTGCTGAACATTTTTCTATTAAAACAAATGCGCCGGAACTGCTTGAAAGACAATTGCATAACCGCGCCAAGAAAAATGAATATGGAATAATCGCACTTGGTTCCGCAACCGATCCATATCCTTCGATAGAAAAAGATATTCGTCTTACGCGCCGGCTGTTGGAAATTATTCTGCGTTATCGTTTCCCGGTTTTTATTTCAACAAAATCTGATCTTATTTTGCGTGATGTTGATTTGTTCGAACAAATTAACAAAACTGCAATTTTGCCAAACGATCTTGCACAGCGTTTGCCTTTTAAATGTGTTACCGCATTTTCATTTTCAAGTATGGATGAACGCATTACTTCTATACTTGAATCCGGTGCGCCATCCCCTGCTCGCCGACTTTCTGCAATGAGAGAAGTTTCGCGCCTCAATATTTTCACCGGCGCAAATTTTATTCCTGTACTGCCTTTTATTTCAGATTCCGAAAATGAATTGGAGAAAATGATTTCGAGTGTTTCACTGTGCGGCGGGCGTTTTGCATTAACAGGCGGATTAACATTGTTTGGAAACGATGCAGGCGAGAGTAAAACAATGATGTTCAAGTATATTGAAAAATTCCATCCAGATTTGCTTTAGGAATATAAAAAAATGTTCAACGAAAATTTTTACGAGAACAAACAATACCAAAATAAGTTATTGATTCGCTCCACAAAACTGTGCAAGAAATACAACATTAAACACACGTTGCTCTAATCTAACAAAAAACGAATATCGCTTTCTAACTGTTGAACGTTCGTATAAAGAATTCCATTCATTCCCAATGTTTTTGCGCCGTTAATATTTTCCTGCACGTCGTCAATAAATAAAATTGATGAGGCGGCAACTCCGAGAGATTTGATAACTGTTTCGTAAACAATTTCTGCAGGTTTCATTGCGCCGATTTGAAATGATGTGAATGTATGCGGAATGGTGTGAAGCACAGGCGCAATTGCCAACGATTTTTCCCAGTGTGTTTTGCTTGTATTGCTGAGCAGCGCTGTTCGATATTTCGACTGCAGCGTTCTTACAAGCGGAACAACAGCGGCATTTTCTTCCACAATAATTTCTTTGTAGGCATTTAACAATTGTTCGCGGGAAAATCTTTTTTCAAATATTTCGTATTGCGCATCAAGAAATTCCTGCGTAGTAACGCCGCCGCATTCGTAACAATGTTCCATTTTCATCGCGGCAGGCGCATACTTCATTCGTTCTTCTTTCGTGTATAATCCAAGCGCATTTGGGAAAGCGTCAAAATCTATTGTAACAAGCACTCTTCCCATATCGAACAAAATAATTTGTTCATTGTTTACATTTTCAATCATAAAATTTCTTCCTGTTTCACTTTTTTCCATTCGCCCGGCTGAAGCGTCTCTATTTCTAACTTTCCGATTTTACTGCGAATCAATCGCAATGTTGGATGACCGATTGCAGCGGTCATTTTTCGAATCTGGCGGTTTCTTCCTTCGCGTAAAATAATTTCTACCCACGCCGCAGGGACTGTTTTTCTAAAACGAATTGGAATGGAGCGCGGCGGTAAATTTGGTTCTTCATTGAGCAAGCGAATTTCGGCGCGCTTCGTTCTTTTTCCTTCTATCACAATTCCGCCTCGTAATGTATTAAGCGATTCTTCCGATGGAATTTTTTCAATTTGAACAAGATATGTTTTCGGGTGTTCAAATTTAGGATTTGTTAATTTGTATTTTACTGCGTTGTCGTTTGTTAACAACAACAATCCTTCGCTGTCATAATCCAATCTGCCGACGGGATAAATATTTTTCGGCAAATGGAAATCTGCGAGCGATTGTTTTCCATCTTCTTTAGTAAATTGCGAAAGTACAAGATACGGTTTATAAAAAAGAATATACTGAAAGGATTCTCGTTTCATTCGGAAGAATAATCAATTTTACATCGCATCGTTTAAAAATTTTATAAGCGGAGTCATCAAGCGGAATGTTTCAGCCGATTTTTTTACAAAATCTTTTTTGAAACTTGTTTCTTCTTTCCATTCAACGCCGACAAAAAATTGTTTCAATTTTAGATATTCCACCATTGGGTGATCGGGTTGATATCCCTGCGGAATGCGCTGTAATTTTTCGCCGTTAATGCTTCCGAACATTTTCTTAAATGCGGGCTGATTGATTATTACAAGAAATTCTTTAGAATGTTCAGCAATTGCTTTGCGTATTTTTTTCAACTGTTCATTATCCGGCATATAAATTCCGCCGCCGAGAAAAACTTCGCCGGGTTCAATCTGTACATAATATCCCGAACCGAGAAATCCTTTTGCATCGCCGCGCGGAACAAAATGCGCCGCAACGTGAGTTTTGTATGGCGTTTTATTTTTGCTGAACCGCGTATCGCGGTAAATACGAAACAGCGAACGTTTCGGATG
>CAYXEE010000097.1:0-8075 GCA_964463935.1 uncultured Chitinophagaceae bacterium
TCAGGATGATCGTAATTTTTGTGCCGAGTCGAAGCATTTTTTGATTTTGCGTAACTTCAGTTAATAATTGTTTTGCTTCCTCAATATTTTCCGTTTTGTTGAACTGCAATACAATTTCAGCGTTATTATCTTGCAATTATGGATTTTAATTCCAAACTACACGGCTGTAAAGAAAACTTTTGAAAAACATTCAAAAAAATATTTACTGCCGTTAACAATCTTATTTCTAATTTTTTAAGAGGAATCTATGTGGAAAACTGCTGAAGGAAGTACTGCGCGGCTGATACAATTGTGTATTGCGTATTTTGTGTTTTATGTAATAACCGGAATTACAGTAAAATATTTTTCAGGAAGCGTCGCAGACGGCTATCCGGGAATGCATGGAATTCAATATCTAGTGTACAATACAATCGGCGGAAGTTTTATTGCGCTTTCAGTGGTGCTTGTGCTGCGATGGTATAGAATTACATCAAACAAAATTATTACGTGGGGAAAATTTCGGTTTCCGCAGGAAATTATTTATATCATTCCATCGGGAATTTGCACCGCGGTTATTATTCCCACAACTACGTTAATGTATTTGCTGCCGATTTCCGTAATGGTGGCAATGGTAATTATGCGCGCTAGCGTAATTATTATCAGCCGGGTTGTAGATGCAATTCAGATTAAGCAGGGGATTTTGAAAAAAACCGTGTATTGGGAAGAAAATATTGCCGTTGTATTTGCTCTTTTTGCGGCGGCGGTAAATATTTTTTATGTTCGTCCGGGAGATTTTGATTTTGTTGAATCGCCGGCAGCGGTAATAATTCTTTCAAGTTATATTGTCGCCTATTCAATACGAATTTACATTATGAATTACTACAAAAATACGCGCGCGAAGGGAGTAAAATTAGATAACAACGGATTTTTTGCGATTGAACAGATTGCGGCTTCATTTGCTATGTTCGGCGTTGCTTACATTTTATTTAACTGGAGCAGTTGGTCAGGATCGGTAGATGAGAATTTAACTATTTTTCATGATTCATTTGCTCAGCCGCATGCGGATTGGGTCTGGGGAGTGATTTCCGGTTTTGCGTTCGGACTTGTAGCATTCTTTTCCGTCTTTATTTTTATGTTTAAAGGAAGAACGGCAACTTTTGCCGGGCTTGTTAATCGTTTAACATCTCTGGTAGCGGGAACAACGGCAACGCTGATTTCCTATTTTCTTTTTCAAGGAAAATTTCCTAAACCGCAGGATTGGATTTCGCTTGTATTTATTTTAATTGCGGTGTGGTTCTTATCTCGTGCAGAAAAGAAACGAACCGTGGAATTAGCGGCGGCGAAGGAATAGCTTTTTTCTGCGACAGTAAATGTCGCGGATACAGTTTGCGGGTTAAGAAGATAGTTTTTTTGCCGCGACAGTAAATGTCGCGGATACAGTTTGCGGATTAAGAAGATAGTTTTTTTGCCGCAACAGTAAATGTCGCGGATACAGTTTGCAGATTAACAAGAGATGTATCCTCGACCTTTACGGTCGAGGGCTTTACCTCGCCTGTTGGCTGCAAAAAAAAACCGCTGTCGGCGACAGCGGTTTCAGTACTTTGCAAGCGCTACGCAATTTCAAATTGCATAGCGCTTGTAAAAAAAACTACTTGTTTTCCCACAATTTTTTTGTAATTCTTTCCAATTCAGCTTCAATCAATTTCGGATCGTGAGTTTTTTCCGGCATGTTTTCAAAAACTACATACGGAATTTTAAATCCGCGAACTTCAATATGCGTCGGATTTGCCGCTTCAATTTTTTCCCAATCGTTAATTTTGTAATAGAAATCCATTTTTTCATCCGGCAGCGAATGGTGAAGAATAGAATCTTCTTGTCCCGGACGCGCGCGTTTGCGATTTTTGCGAACGGATTCTTCGTACGGAACTTTGATATACATTAACGATGCTTTGCTCAACATTTCATCGGATAAGAATGAAAGGGCATTCATAATTCCATTTTCGCCGCCGCGCGCAAATTCTACAAGCGAGGTCATTCTTGTATGATAGTCGGGATCTTTTACAATTTTTTTCTTGTAATCTAACGCCATGCGTTTCATATACAAATCCCAAATATAATCTCCTTTGAACCAGTATTTTTCATCGCTCCACACGCGCTCTTTTCCCATTTGCGACATCAAGTCGTCTATTTCAAATGTTTCCCACACGTAAATAAAATCGTCGAGTTCTTCAAAGTTTGCAATGTGGAATTTTTCCAAGCGAACAATTGGATCGCATTTTTTTAAGAAGTCTATAACTTCGGATTTTCCGGCAGCCGGTCTGCCGGTGATAATTAAGATTGGAAAATGTTGACTCATGGTATTTCTCCTTGTTGTTTGTTGTTTAGTTGTAACTTAATAATGATAGTCATTCCGGCGGAAGCCGGAATCCAAAATCTATAAATCTAAATATAAATCTTTCCACGTAGGGTTGATAGATTCAATTAGTTCTAATTTCCATTTTCTTCGCCACCACTTTAACTGTTTCTCTCGCTCTATTGCGTATCGAGGGGCCGTAAATTCCTCGAAATATACAAGAGTCTTTACATTATAACGTTGTGTGAACCCCGGTACATTGCCTTCTTTATGCTCAAAAATTCTGCGCTTAAGATTATTTGTTATTCCTATGTATAAGGTACCATTACGTTGGCTTGCAATTATGTAAACATAATAAATCATTTCTGGATGCCAGCGTACGCTGGCATGACAATACTTATTTTATTTCTTGAATTCTGTTTTCTATTTTTGAATCAATTGTTTTTTCTTTGCGCAATTTTTTTTCAACAGCGGCAAACACCGTCTGTTGTGAAAACGATGGATTTACAACTTCAACGCCAAGATATCGTTTTGCTTCGCCGACAAAATAATCGCTTGCGGCGGCAATATAATTTTTCTTTGTGTCAAGCGGTTTTCCGTTTATGGTAAATGAAAGAAATTCAATTTCGCCGTTTGCGGATTTTTTCCACGAACATTTAATTCCAGAAATTTGAATGGAAGAATTATTGAGAATGTAATTCTTTACAATGTCTTGAATTTGTTTTCCCGTTAATTGAAATGTTACAAGAATATTTCTAAACGGAAGAACTTCAAACAAATCGCGCTTTTTCATCGGACCGGCAGATACATTTTTTCGAATGCCGTGATTATTGGTAAACGCAACATCGGCAAGAGCGGCTGCGCGCTGAGCATCCGTAATAAAATTGCCGATTCCCGATTCTCCGTTTCCGCGCGTCCAATCAGATTGTAACGATGCAATCACTTCGTCAAAATCGGCATCAATTTTTTTCTGCACGGAATCGATAAAATTTGATAATACTGTTTTCGGTCTGTCGCCGTTGTAATGTAATTGAAGCAGCGTTCCATACGATTTTGTAATTGTTTTATTTTCGATGGTAAGATCGAGAATTCCTAGATTCTCGCAGTTCGAGCCGGCTTGCACAATAATTACGCCGTTAACGTTTTTCGGATTTCGCAGCCGCGTATGCGAATGTCCGCCGACAATAACATGTAATCCTTTTACATTTGCCGCGAGAACTGAATCTTCGTCAACGCCCGCGTGTGTAAGCGCAATCAGTATATCGGTTTTAGAAGATAATTCATCAATATATTTTTGTGCGGTTTCAATCGGCGAAAGTACTTTAATATCTTTTAGGTTGTTTTGATTTACAAGATTGTATAATTTTTGCGTCATTAAACCGATGATGCCGACTCGAACGCCATTTTTTTCAATAATTAAATACGGTTTGTTATTCAGCGGATATTCATTTTTACTGTTAAGTACATTTGCGTTAATGGTTGGAAACTTTGCAATAGTTGTAAGCTGCTTTAAATTTTTCTGAGAAATATCAAAATCGTGATTGCCGAACGTCCAGCACTCGTATCCCACTTTATTCATCATCTCGAACAGCGCGCCGCCTTCTGTTCCCATGTATTCATATTCGGTAATCGGATTTCCCGTCATAACATCGCCGGCATCAATAAGAATAGAATTTGTTTTTACTTTCCGCAGACTGTCCACAGCAAACGAGAGTTCATTAAATCCGCCGATAAGCGGTTTTGGATTTTCTTTTACCCAAAATGCTTCATGCGGAGTAAAATTTGCGTGAATATCGTTGGTGTGAAGAATGGTAATTGTTTTTGGCTGAGAAAAAAGCGAGAAAGAAATAACAATGGCGAAAAGAAGAAACCAACTAATTTTTTTCATAGCAAACCTTTTTTTATCATTACACTGTAATTTGAGTAGAATAAGATACGAAGAAAAACTATATTTTAGAATTGAAATATAGTTGCATATAATTATCCAATGAATGTTTTTGAAAATATTTGCCGTTTTCTTGCTGAAAACAAAATACTGTATCGCACCGTGCATCACAAGCCGGCATTTACATCGGAAGACTCTGCAACGGCGCGCGGAGAAGATGTAAAAATCGGCGGGAAAGCGATTCTAATGAAAATTGACGATTCATTCAAAATATTTGTGTTGAGCGCGGCATTAAAAATTGATTCGAAAAAAATTAAAACGTATTTCAACGCTAAAAATATTCGCTTCGCATCGAAAGAAGAATTGTTGGACTTAACCGGACTTGTTCCGGGCAGCGTTCCGCCGTTTGGGAAACCGATTTTAGATTTTGAGTTGTTTGTTGATGAATCAATATCGCAGAATGAAAAAATTGCATTCAACGCCGGTTCGCCTACAGATTCCATAATAATGACGACGCGCGATTATTTTTTTTTGTGCGGCGGGAAAATTATTAATTTTTCGCAGCGCTAAGTTTTTCAGATCTTTCTTTTATGATTTTTTTTACAAACCAATAACTATTGAGAATAATGCAGTATGAAAAAAATATTATTTCTTTTTGTATTCACAGCTTCGCTTTTTGCGCAGCAATTGCAGTATCCCCGAACGGCAACAGTTACGCAGAATGATAATTATTTTGGAACAATAATTTCTGATCCGTACCGATGGTTAGAACAGGATACAGCCGCTGCTGTTAAAGCATGGGTGAAAGAACAAAACGGAGTTACATTCGGCTATCTTGAAAAAATTCCGTACCGCAAAAATATTTATGAGCGTTTAACAAAACTCTACAACTATGAAAAACAATCGGCTCCGTTTCGCGCCGGGAAAAATTGGTTTTTCTATAAGAACGACGGCTTGCAAAATCAAAGCGTACTGTATATCCAACGCGGCTCGCTGGATGCAAAGCCGGAAGTATTTCTTGATCCGAATAAGTTTTCTACTGATGGAACAGTTGCGCTTGCGGGAATAGAATTTTCTAACGATGGACAATATGCGGCGTATCAAATTTCGCGCAGCGGTTCCGACTGGCGGGAAATTTACGTAATGAATGTTCGGACGAAAAAACTACTTACTGATAAATTGATATGGGTAAAATTTTCCGGTATTACGTGGCGCGGAAACGGTTTTTATTATAATAAATATGACAAACCGGATACATTGAAAAAATTTTCCGCGTCAAACGAATTTCAAAAAATTTATTATCATATTCTCGGTACGCCGCAGTCTAAAGATGAATTGGCATACGAAGATAAAATAAATCCGTACGCCACATTTGGAATCGGTTTAACAGAAGATGAATCATTTATGACGTTGAGTAAAGGCGCGCGTGGAAAAAATGGGAACGCGTTATATTATAGAAATTTAAGAAAGCGCACGCCATGGCGTCCTATTATAGAAACATTTGATGAGGATATTTATGTTATTGAAAATATCGGCGATAAACTTTTATTATTTACTAACAGGAACGCTCCGAATGGCAAAGTAATATTGTTTGACCCGGCAAATTCTAAAGAAGAAAATTGGAAAGAAATAATTCCTGAAAAGCCCGAAGCGTTGACTTCTATTTCGTTTGTCGGCGGAAAATTATTTGCCGTATATATGAAAGATGTATCGCATCGCGTTTTTGTGTACGGCGTAGATGGGACTTTGGAAAATGAAATTCCGTTAGAAACGCTCGGCACGGCGGGCGGATTTGGCGGGAAAGTAAAAGATAGATTTACGTTTTTCACATTAACATCGTTCACGTATCCGGCGGTGATTTTCAAATATGATATTTTATTACGAAAAGCAACAGCGTACAGGAAAACAGAAGTTGATTTTAATCCTGCTGATTATGTAACGAAGCAAGTGTTTTATCCGAGTAAGGACGGGACGAGAATTCCGATGTTTATCGCCTATAAAAAAGGAATTGAGTTGAACGGAAAAAATCCTGCATGGTTGTACGGTTACGGCGGATTTAATGTAAGCATCAATCCAAGTTTTAGCGCACTACGTTTAGCGTGGCTTGAGCAGGGAGGAATTTATGCGGCGGCAAATTTGCGAGGGGGAAGCGAGTATGGCGAAAAATGGCACGAAGCGGGAATGCGTTTGAACAAACAAAATGTGTTTGATGATTTTATTTCTGCAGCTGAATATTTGATTGCAAACAATTATACAAACCCGCAATTGCTTGCGTGCGAAGGAAGATCGAACGGCGGATTGTTGATTGGCGCAACAATCAATCAGCGTCCGGATCTATTTAAAGTTGCGCATCCCGGCGTTGGCGTAATGGATATGCTTCGATTTCATAAATTTACAATCGGCTGGGCGTGGGTAAATGATTACGGTTCAAGCGATGATTCGATTCAATTTAATTATTTGAAAAAATATTCTCCAATTCACAATATCGCCGATACAACGAAATATCCGGCGGTGTTTGTTACAACAGCGGATCATGATGACCGCGTCGTTCCAGCGCATTCGTTTAAATATATTGCAACGCTTCAAGAAAAATATAAAGGAAATAATCCTGTGCTGGTGCGGATAGAAACTTCTGCCGGACACGGCGGCGGAAAACCGACATCAAAAATTTTAGAAGAGTGGGCTGATATTTATGCGTTTACCTGGTGGAATATGGGAATTACGCCGAAGTATTAACTTGAAGGTATAATTTAGTTTTGATCTGCCTATGCTATTTTGTAAATTTCTTTATGATAGCTCAGCCAAATACAATTCCATTATTTAAAAGCCCACAAATTTTTGATTCGTGGAGCGATTCATCGCAAATAATTTTACACTGCGGAGATTCGTTGGAATTTTTAGATACGATTCCTGATGAATCGTTAAAATTGATTATTACTTCACCGCCATATAATTTGGGAAAAGAATACGAAAACAAAACCGGAATGGAATTGTATCTTAAATTTCAAGATCAAATAATTGAAAAGTTGGTCAAGAAATTGCGTTCTGATGGAAGTATTTGCTGGCAGGTAGGCAATTTTGTTGATAAGTCTGAAGTATTTCCTCTTGATATTTTTTACTATTCCCATTTTAAAAAATATGGTTTAAAACTTCGCAATAGAATTGTTTGGAGATTTAATCACGGGTTGCATGCAAGCAAACGTTTTTCCGGACGGTATGAAACAATATTATGGTTTACTAAATCTGATTCATATACGTTTAACTTAGATTCTGTAAGAGTTCCATCCAAATATCCCGGGAAAAGACATTTCAAAGGTCCCAAACGCGGACTTCCATCGGGTAATCCTCTCGGAAAGAATCCCTCTGATATTTGGGAGTTTGTAGCAAAAGAATGGGATGAAGAACTCTGGGATATTCCAAATGTAAAAGCCAATCATCCCGAAAAAACAATTCATCCGTGTCAATATCCAATAGAACTTATTGAGCGGTGTGTTCTTGCGTTAACCAAAGAAGATGATTTGGTTTTTGATCCGTATTGCGGCGTAGGTTCCGCATTAATTGCAGCGCTAAAAAATAATAGAAGGGCAGTTGGCGTGGATAAAGAATCCGAATACATTGCAATTGCTAAACAAAGAATCCAAGATTTTTATACCGGAAAACTAAAAATAAGACCACTTGGCAAACCAGTATTTGAACCAACGGGGAAGGAAAAGGTATCTCAAATTCCTTCCGAATGGAAAAATAAGGAAGGGATAGTTATATGAAAATAGTTGGAATATATTCCTTTAATAAGGGTGAAGAAGTTATTAACTGAAGTTACGCAGATGGTCATGCTGAGCGAGGCACGCTTAAGTTTGT
>CAYXEE010000098.1:0-3068 GCA_964463935.1 uncultured Chitinophagaceae bacterium
GTGTTACAAGCTTGAAAAGCTGGTGTCCTAACCCCTAGACGATGAGAGCATGAACATAGGTCAATGTGTTACTTGATGGGTGACCAGTGGGATTTGAACCCACGGCCTCCAGGGCCACAACCTGGCGTTCTAACCGACTGAACTATGGCCACCATGTATAATTTGTATATTGCTTATTTCATAATTCAGTCAGTTTAGATTATGCAGCGTTCTAACCGATGCCGAAGGCATCCCTTCGGGACTGAACTATGGCCACCATACGACTAAAAACCACGCCGTAGCGTGGCTTAAATGTCTACAAATATAGCAAAAATTTAGAATCGCTGCAAGAATTTTTATCGCTGAATCCACCAACGGTGTATTTTTTTGCCGCTCCAAACAGCAAACACAAAAAAAACAAATCCAGCAGCAACATCAATCACATAATGGTATCTCATATATATTGTAGAAATAATAAGAAGCGAGCCAACGCCTAAAAGTCCCCATCGAATTGATACGCGATTTGAAAAAGCAATATACATTGCTGTAAGTGTTAATTGCGTATGTCCGCTGGGAAACACGTCTCGGTGCACAAATTGCAACAGATCTCCTTCTGCAATAACGCCGCCTCCCGAATTGATAATTTCTCTCAGATAGGGCGTTAAAAAAAGTCCGGGCAATTCTGTATTAAGAGAATGAAAATCGTGTAAAGTAAATCGCGGTCCGACTGCCGGTATTAATAAATAGCCGACATACGAAAGGTAAAAACCATACACAATCAACAATCCGCCCTCTTCAAATTCTTGCATCATATTTTTTTTGTATAATTCATAAAACAAAAAAACAAAAAAAAGATAATATGATGAATATGAAATTTGAAGAATTTCAGTGAGCAAAGGATTTGCAAATTGATAAATCCATTGCGTAGGATTAACGCCGAATATTTTTAAGTCAATTGCTATTAAAACAGAATCGTAATCAGTTTGATTGATAGGATGTGAAATTGAAGACGCCTGTGTGTAAATAAATAAAATTGCAGGAACTAAATACCAATCTCTAAATACACGAATGACCGCGTTTGACTTTTCTTTTTTTTCTGAAATATGTTTTGCGCAAGCATAAACGCATACAATAATCGCAAGGTTTGAAACAATATAAATTGAACCGCCAGGAATTCGAGAGAAAAAAAATATTTCCAGAACTGTAAGAAACAGAACAAAAATAATTGTTACCGCATCAGCCGAACGAAGGAAAGAAAAATTTTTCATTGTTGCTTACAGCCAGTGAAGCAAGAAAGTTGCAATTGAAAGAAATACTGTTATTCCAACAACATCTTGAAAAGCTGTTTCAAAAGGTCCGGCAGTAATTGCAGGATCGAATCCGAAACTTTTTGATAACATAGGCGTTGAAGTTCCGATTAAACCCGAAATATTTACCGAAATGAACATTGAGATTCCAACAACAAACCCGAATAATACTTTGCCGTACCATACTGCGCCAATAATGCCTAATACCAATCCGCAGGCGCCGCCAACTATTACCGTTGTCTTTGCTTGTCGTATTACCGGAATCCACCATTTTTTTAAATCAATTGTTCCGGTTGCAATACCGCGTACAATTATTGCCGCCGATTGTAAACCTGTATTACCGGAAATAGCAGAAATAATGGGCATAAACGATGCAAGAAGCAGTACTTTTGCCAACGTTTCACTGAATTGATTAACAACAACACCGGCAAATAATTGTATGCTAAGAGTTATCATAACCCACGGAAGTCGAAGCATTGCAATTTCCCATGGCGAGCGGCTTGCTAATTCATCGGTATGCGAACCAATCATCCGCGCAACATCTTCATCATGTTCTTCTTGAATAACATCAACAATATCATCAACCGTAATTCTACCGACTAATTTTCCTGCAAAATCCACAACGGGAATTACAATAAGGTTATATTTTTTAAAAATACGCGCAACTTCTTCCTGGTCAACATTGGTTTCTATACTAATAATATCCGTGTCCATTACTTTGTAAATTTTTCTATTCGGTGAAAGTAAAATTAGTTTTGAAACAGGAATCAGTCCGACAAGAACATCATTATCATCAACAACAAACACATTGTAAAACGATTCTTCCTTTTCTTCTTTGGCGGCGCGGCGCACCGCTTGAATTGCTTTTTTTACGGTGTCGTTTTTAGTAACAACAATTACTTCTTTCTGCATTATTCCGCCGGCAGTATTTTCATCATACTTCAGCAGTTCCTGCAGTTCGGAAGAGTCTTCGTCGCTTAATTCTTCCAAAACTTCTTCCGCCTTTTCTTTCGAGAGTTCAGAAACAAGATCGGTCGCTTCGTCGGTTGGAAGTTCTTCAACAATATCGGTAATAGTTTCTCGAGAAAGCGTTTCTAAAAAATGTTCGCGATGTTCATCGTCTAATTCAATAATAACTTTACTTTTATCTTCCAATGAAAGAAGCGAGAAAATATATTCTCCTTCTTCGTTTTCCAGCTTATTGATAAGATGAGCAATATCGGCGGGAAACAGATCATTCAAAATATTTTTTATCAACAAATCGGATTTTGATTGAATGAGGTCGCGTATATCGTCCAAAAGTTCGTCGTCAATTTCTACGGGCATAAATTCATTCTGCATCGTCTTCCTCCTTTACGGGTTTTACAATTAAATCTGAAATATGCGACAGTTCGTCGGCAAGTTGAATAAAATCTTCAACAAATAATTCTTCCGGTCGAAGTTCTAAGCTGATGGAAAGTTTTTCTAATTCTTCCACGGGAATTCCCATTGAACGAAGTCCGTTGCGAAGTGTTTTCCGGCGTTTTCCAAAAGTTCCGCGCACTATTTTTCTGAACAGAGAGTCGTTTGCTGTCTGCCTCGCAAACGGTTTTTCAAAATTCAGATGAACTACCGTTGACGAAACTTGCGGCGTTGGAAAGAAAGAATTTTTTGAAACGGCAAAAAATATTTTCGGCGTGCAGTAATATTGCAGAAAAATAGAAAGTATTCCGTACTCTTTTTGGCGCGGCTTTGCAACGATGCGCTGCGCAACTTCAGTCTGCATCATTACAACAAAATCTG
>CAYXEE010000098.1:3100-8040 GCA_964463935.1 uncultured Chitinophagaceae bacterium
AATACGGAATATTTCCTAAAACGCGGATTTTTTTTTCATCGTGTTGAAACCGCGAAAAATCTACTTTTAATACATCTTCGTGAATAACCGTAATAGTTTCTCCAAATTGAGCTTGAAGTTCCGGCGCCAGCGTTGAATCTAATTCTATTACGGTAAGATGAGGAAGCGTTTGAAGAAGCAGCGAGGTTAATGCTCCTTTGCCGGGACCAATTTCTACAACTACATCAGACGGCTGCGGATTAAACGAGCGGACGATTTTTTGCGCAACGTTCGCATCGTGGAGAAAATTTTGTCCAAGAGATTTTTTCGGTTTGTGCTGCATTTTATTCTTTCAAATAACATAAAAAACACAAAGAATATAAGAAAGTTGCGCATAAGGTAAAAGAAATTTGCCGCCGAAATCTTTTTTCTTATTGCGTCAAACATCTTCCATCTTTCAGTAATATTTTTCATATTTCATTATGCAAAGAAAAATTTCTCAATATATTCTCCGGCTCAACCGTAACGATTCGCTGAAAGTTAAGCACGCCATACTCGGCGTTTTTATTCTTGCTACGGCGTTTATGTTTCCGCTGGGAACTTCGGTAGATGCCAACGAATATTCCGTTGGAATGATCTGGACGGAAAATGATTTGTACGCGCCGTTTCCGTTTCCCATTTACAAAGATGAAATGGAATATGAACGCGAGCGGCAAAGCGCAGCTTCAAAGGTGTACAAAGTATTTGAAGATCGTTCCGATATTGCCCAGGGATCATTAGATTCGTTGCAGAATTTTTTTTCAAATCTTAGAATAATTCTCGACCGAAAAAAATCCGATTCGCTTCAAGTGCAGCACGCGCTTTCACAGTTTCCAATTACGTTTACCGAACACGAATGGCAGATTCTATGGCTTTTACGCGAAGCCGAACGAAAAAATAAACGGACCTCCGCCGCGTATTCTTTTGAAAACCTTCAGCGCGATGTTCTTCTGGTTGCCAACGGATTGTATCTGCAGGGAATTATTGATGCGCGGAAAATTCAACACAAGAAAGAAGAAAAAATTGCAAAACGAAAAAAAACCGCCGAACAAATTATTCCGCTCAATAAATTTTTAGACCGCGATGAATTAGGTAAAATAGTTCAGCAGACATTTTTCAGCGGCTACAAAAAAGATAATGATACGGTTTCTATTGCCGTAAAAATTGTTATTACGTTTCTTACGCCGAACGTATTGTATCAAAAAGAACAAACCGAACGCGAAATTCAATTTGCCGTAGACGCCGTTCCGCGAACGCTGGGAATTGTGCAGGAAGGAGAGCGCATTATCGGCAAACGGGAAAGAATTTCAGCTGAAGCAAAATTAAAACTTGATTCGTTTCGCCGTTCAAAGCAGGAGCGCGGTTCTGCAATAAATGCCTACATCTCATTTATCGGAAAAATTTTGCACATATCGGCAATTATGTGGCTTATTGCTATGTATATTTTTCTTTTTCGAAAGAAAATTTTTCATGAAAATGCAAAACTCCTTCTTATCGGTTTATTATATTTTGCCGTTTGCATAAATGCGTATCTTACGGTTGCCGGCACATTTGTTCTTCCGCTTCGCTTTTTAATCATCCTTCCCGCCGCCTCAATGCTTATAGCAATTATTTTTGATTCGCGCGTTGCGTTTTACAGCACCGTTGTAATGTCTTTGCTGGTTGCCGGAATTCGAAGCAACGATTATTCCATTGCGTTTGCTTCAATTGTTGCGGGAACATTTTCAGTGTACACAGTGCGCGACATTAAAAAACGAACGCAGATTTTTCGGTCTATTATCTATATTTTTTTAGGATATGTATCTGCAATTCTTGCGCTGGGTTTGGAACGCAATGAAACGTACGATGTTATTTCCAATCAGCTCTTAATTGCATTTATCAATTCCGTTGTTTCTCCCGTTGTAACGTACGGCTTGCTGATTATTATCGAGCGAAGTTTTCATTTTACAACGGATTTGGGATTGATGGAACTTGCAGATCTAAATCATCCTTTGCTGAAAGAATTATCGCATAAAGCGCCGGGAACATTTCATCACAGCGTAAGCGTTGCCGCATTAGCCGAAGATGCGGCTGAAGCAATTGGCGCTAATGCAATTCTTGCGCGAGTCGGCGCATATTATCACGATATTGGAAAAACAGCCAACCCGCAGTTATTTGTTGAAAATCAACTTGGAACAGAAAATAAACATCGCGTACTAAGTCCGCGAAAAAGCGCGCGAATTATTGCTTCGCATGTGCAGGATGGAATTGACTTTGCCCGGAAAAATAATTTACCGGAACTAATTATCAATTTCATCCCGATGCATCACGGAACAATGCGTATCGGTACATTTTACGAAAAAGCGCTGAAACAGAAAAAAGAAAATACAACGGTTGATGAAAAAGATTTTCGTTATCCGGGACCGAAACCTAATTCCAAAGAAACGGCAATTTTAATGCTTGCGGACGGAGTCGAAGCATCTACGCGCGCAATTGAAGAACCGACTATTGAAAAAATTGAAAAAAATATTGAAACGTTGGTGAAGCAGCGGTTTCTTGACGGCGAACTTGATGAAGCAAATCTTACAATTAAAGAGTTGAATAAAATACAAGAGAGCTTTGTTAAAATTCTTATCGGCGTACATCATTCCCGCATTCAATATGCAGAACAGCAGACTTTTGCAGTAAACGAACTAGCGGAAGAAAAAACTATTCATACAAAAGCCAAGCGCGCTAAAGCAAACAAGAATGCCGCCGCTGATAAACGCCTTCTGAAACGAATTGACAGTATTGATACGCCGTGAAATTTCAGACCGAACAATACTTTCGATTTTTGCTGCTGGAAAAAAGTCTTGCGCCGAACACGCTTTCCGCTTACCGCCGCGATGTTGAACGTTATATTTCATTTTTAGAAGGACGAAAAGTTGCTTCGCTTAACGGCGTAAGCGACGGCGATGTCTCTGCATTCTTAAAAATTTTAAATACCATCGGACTTTCTCCTAAAAGTATTGCGCGAACAATTTCAGCGGTAAAAGGACTGCACAAATATTTAATTGGAGAAAAACTTGCAACCAACGACCCGACGCAATATATTGAACTTCCGAAATTGGGAAAACATCTTCCCGATGTGCTGAGCGTAGAAGATGTAAATCTAATTTTAGAAAGCGCAAATCCAATGCGCGAAGGAAAATCGAAACTTGTGTGGCGCGACCGAGCAATTCTTGAAACGCTCTATGCAACGGGAATGCGCGTTTCGGAATTAACGGGATTGAAGCAGTCAAATCTTTATGCCGAACAGCAGCTTGTGCGGGTGTTTGGAAAAGGTTCAAAAGAGCGGCTTGTGCCGATTGGCGAACACGCGCTGCGTTGGATTGATTTGTATAAGCAGCATGCGCGAAACGAACTTGCAACTAAAAGTAAAAAAACAAACGATGCTGTTTTTCTTAACGCGCGCGGAACGCCGATTTCAAGAGTTTCAGTCTGGCAGATTGTAATAGATTATACAAATCGCGCAGGAATACAAAAAGAAATTCATCCGCACACGTTTCGTCATTCATTTGCGACGCATTTGCTTGAAGGGGGCGCTGATTTGCGCGCAGTTCAGGAAATGCTCGGTCATGCAGATATTTCTACAACACAAATTTATACGCATATAGACCGCGAACTTTTAAAAGCAGAACATCGAAAATATCATCCACGAGCGTAAAAAATTGAAGACCGCGCAGAGAAATAGAACAATACAAATTTCGTCGAAAGAAATTTTTCAATTTAAGAAACAGCTGGTGAAATTACATTCCATCGTTTCGGCGGATAATATTCTCAACAAAACAATTCATCAAAATATTGAAAGTGCGGCGGAATTTTTGCCGGAACATTTTGTTGATATTCTGTTTCTCGATCCGCCGTATAATCTAACAAAAACATTTCGATCGAATTCTTTTAAAGCCACATCGCGCGAAGCGTACGTTGAATGGATGGATTCGTGGCTTTCTAAAATTGTTAAAACGTTGAAGCCGACCGCTTCAATATACATTTGCGGCGATTGGCGTTCGTCGTCGGCAATTCAACAGGTTGCAGAAAAATATTTTATTGTAAGAAATCGTATTACATGGGAACGTGAAAAAGGGCGCGGAGCAAAAACAAATTGGAAAAATGCTTCGGAAGATATTTGGTTCTGTACAATGACGGAAAAATTTACGTTCAATCTTGATGCAGTGAAAATGAAGCGCAAAGTTATTGCTCCGTACACTGAAAATGGAAAACCAAAGGATTGGGATAAATCAACAGACGGGAATTTTCGTTTTACTCATCCTTCTAATTTGTGGACGGATTTAACCGTGCCGTTTTGGTCTATGCCGGAAAATACCGAGCATCCGACGCAAAAGCCGGAAAAACTTTTGGCAAAAATTATCTTAGCAAGTTCAAATATTGGAGACGTAGTTTTTGATCCGTATCTCGGCTCCGGCACGGCGTCTGTTGTTGCAAAAAAACTCGGGCGAAAATATCTGGGTATTGAACTTGACGAAAAATTTGCGTGTATTGCAGAGAAGCGTTTACTTCTTGCAGAAAAAGAAAAAACAATTCAGGGAATTCGCGATGGTCTGTTTTGGGAGCGCAATTCACTATAATAACTGATGTTACGCGGATTGGAAAAAACAACCGTCATTCCCGCGTGTTTTTAGCGGGAATCCCCGCCTGCCATCTATAAAAATAATATGGCGGGCAGGTATATAATGGATGCCCGATTAATACATTTTCCGAAGGAATCTCCCAAAGGGATCCCTTCGGGACCTTCGGGACGGGCATGACGAACTTACTTTTTTAGATAATTTTTTGATTTTGCGTAACATCAGATAACAAATAAAACAAATTCCATCTTCTACTTATGTACTGAAGTTACGCAACTGTATTCCTGAATAGCTCCGACCTTCAGGTCGGGGTAC
>CAYXEE010000099.1:0-8023 GCA_964463935.1 uncultured Chitinophagaceae bacterium
AGAAAATTCAAAACGTTCTGCAATGATATCCGGCGGTTTTGCGTTGATTACAATTTTCATCGGATTTATTTTTTATCGTGTCATTGTTCAACGTCCATTAAAGAAATTAGAAAAAGCAACAGAAGAAATTGGTAGAGGAAATATGAGCGATGATATTTCTCTTCCGCAAGGAAATGACGAAGTTGGATTACTTGCTCGCTCATTCTTGCAAATGCGTAATCAATTAGTAGAAAGTCAAAACTCAATGCGCATTTCCACTGTAGGTCAAGTTGCGCAATCGTTAGTGCAAGATTTTAGAACTCCGATGCAAGAAATTGAAAATGCAATTATTGAATTAAAAAATTCTTCTTTAGATGAAAATAAAAAAAATGAATTACTTACGGAAGCAAAAGAAGCAGCTCAGCTTGTACACAGAATGACTCAAGATTTGATTGATTTTACTTCCGGCGATATAAAAGTAGAAAAAAAACTTTCCAGCATTGGAAGATTATTACGTCAAGTTACAACAATTGTAAAACTCGACCTTGATAAACAAAAAATAAAATTTGATGTTCAAGCAATTTATGACGGCGCAGCAAATTTTGATTCCGATAGAACGGCAAGAGCAATAGACAACATTATTTCTTACGCTGCAAATTATGTTCCGGCATATGGAACAATTACATTACAATCGGACACTGACAACGATAAAATTGTATTTAGAATTATTGATAATGGAAGCGGCATTCCGCAGCAGTTTCAAGAAAAAATCTTTGAGCCGTTTGTAAAAGTTGTTAAAGGCGAAGGCGTTGGGTTGGATTTAGCGCTTGCAAAACGAATTATCGAAAAACAAGGAGGAAAGATTTCTCTCCGTTCAGAAGAGGGAAAAGGTACAACGTATTCTATTTCCCTTCCGATGTAAAATAGTTGTATGAAAAACCAGACAAGTCTTAAAGACTTGTCTGGTTTAACCAATTCTAGTGCTTAGCGGTGTTTCTTCTAAAAAAATATAATATCTTGCGTTTCAAATCGCAAAATATTATATTTATTTGCGTTTGTAATCGCAAAATATGATAAAACGATTTTTACATACCGTAATTCAATCAAAATTTTTCAAAAACAAGGCAATTTTGCTTTTTGGTCCACGGCAAAGCGGCAAAACAACTTTGGTTAAATCAATTCTTTCAGATCTCAAAACCAGTTATATTTCTTTAACAGGCGATGAAGCTGATGTTCGTGAAATGTTTCAACAAGCAACTTCTACAAAACTTAAATCAATAATTGGCGGCAATAACATTGTCTTTATAGATGAAGCACAAAGAATTGAAGAGATTGGGCTTATTCTAAAATTGTTTACAGATCAAATTCCGGAAGTTCAGGTAATTGCAACCGGTTCTTCTGCATTTGAACTTGCCAACAAAACCAACGAACCGCTTACAGGAAGAAAATACGAGTTTATGCTGTATCCGCTTTCATTTGCAGAATTGGCAGAACATAATGGCTTGCTTGAAGAAAAGAGATTGATTGAACATCGTTTGGTCTTTGGCAGTTATCCGGAAATTGTTACAAAAGAAGCAGAAGAAAAAGAATTATTAAAACTTCTTTCTCAAAGCTATCTTTACAAAGATTTATTAACATTAGAGCAGATGAAAAAACCGGCGCTGTTGGAAAAAATTGTAAAAGCAATTGCCTTGCAAATTGGAAACGAAGTTTCATATTACGAAATTGCACAATTAGTCGGCGCCGATAATCAAACCGTAGAACGGTATGTGGAACTTCTTGAGCAGGCATTTGTTGTTTTTAAAGTGCCGGCATTAAACAGAAATGTGAGAAATGAAATTAAAAAAGGGAAAAAAATATACTTTTATGATAACGGTATTCGCAATTCTGTTATAGGAAATTTATCATTATTTCACACTCGGAATGATGCGGGAGCGCTATGGGAAAATTATCTAATGAGCGAACGAATGAAGCTGCTGCATTACAACGGAATTGATGCACAGCGATATTTTTGGCGTACCACGCAGCAACAAGAAATTGATTATGTTGAAGATCGGGGCGAAAAATTTTTTGCGTATGAGTTTAAATGGAACGACAAAAAGAGAGTAAAATTTTCTAAAACATTTACGCAGAACTATCCGGTTGAAACAACGCAATGTATTTCTCCAAAAAATTATGAAGATTTTTTGAATTTAACGTAAATGAATATCTCTCTAACAGTCTGTTGAGAAAGGAAAAATCCGCCACGAATTTCACGAAAACAATTTAGGACATTCTCTAATTGACTCATAAATCGAGATCTGTATCTTCAATTCGTATGATTCGCGGCTAACAAAAGAGTTTGCAGCATCCTGCTAATATGTGCTGAATCTTTTATTTAATTTGCACCTCCCTTTTTTAATTTTAGTTCAAATAATTATTTTGCTTTTGCAAAACGAATTATCGTAAAACAAGGAGGAAAGATTTCTCTCCGTTCAGAAGAAGGAAAAGGAACAACGTTTTCAATTTATTTTCCACAATAAAAATACTTGATTTTGGTTAGCTGTGTGATTACTTTTTTTACATTAACTACATAAAGGTTCTATAATGTCTCAAACTTTGCTTCAAAATTATATCGGCGGCGCGTGGATTGATTCCAGCGGAAATAATTCATTGCCGGTTGAAAATCCATCAACAGGAGAAATAATTGCTTCTGTGCCACTTTCAAATTCAAACGATGTTGATGCGGCGGTAAAAGCGGCGCAATCTGCGTTCAAAACGTGGTCAGTTCTGCCGATAAAAGAGCGTGCTCAGGTTTTCTTTCGATACAAAACTCTGTTGGAAAAACATACACAAGAATTAGCCGAGCTTGTTCACAAAGAAAATGGTAAAATAATGAGCGAAGCAATTGCGGAAGTTGAAAAGAGCATAGAAGTAACAGAGTTTGCTTGTTCAATGCCGCAATTAGTTTCGGGTGAAATTTTAGAAGTAAGCCGCGGCGTAGAATGCAGAATTGATAAATATCCTATAGGCGTTGTTGCGTGCATTACGCCGTTTAATTTTCCGGCAATGGTGCCGAATTGGACTATTCCAAACGCATTGGTTCTCGGAAATGTAATGATATTAAAACCATCGGAAGTTGTGCCGTTAAGCGCGTGCCGATTGGCAGAGTTGTTAAAAGAAGCAGGACTTCCCGACGGCGTTTTCAATATCGTTCATGGCGGTCAAGAAGTTGTTGAAGCTATCTGCGACAACAGCGGTATTAACGCAGTAACATTTGTCGGTTCAACGAAAGTTGCAAAATTAGTATATCAACGAGCAACGGCAAATTTAAAACGCGCTGTCTGTCTTGGCGGCGCAAAAAATCATTTAATTGTTATGCCCGATGCACACGAAGAAATGGCGGCGTCAAATATTGCCGCATCAATGAGCGGATGCGCGGGACAGCGGTGTATGGCTGCTTCTGCAATGGTAGCGGTCGGCGCAACGGAACATATCATTAGTAAATTAGTTGATGAATCGAAAAAAATTATTCCCGGAAAAAATCTTGGTTCGGTAATTTCTAAAGCTGCAAAAGAACGCATCGAGCGTTACATTACCGAAGCTGAACAGCAAGGAGCAAAAATTCTTCTCGATGGACGCGGCGCAAAAGTTGAAGGGAAAGAAAATGGCTACTATGTCGGTCCAACGGTTATTGATTTTGTAAAACCTGAAATGAAAATTGCACAGGAAGAAGTTTTTGGTCCGGTGCTTTCTATTATTCGCGCAAAAGATGTTGACGAAGCAATAAAAATTGAAAATGCAAATCCTTATGGAAATGCGGCAGCAGTCTTTACTCAAAGCGGAGGCGTTGCACGTTATGTTGCAGAACATGCCAGCGCGGGAATGATTGGCGTGAATATCGGCGTACCGGTACCGCGCGAGCCGTTTTCTTTCGGCGGATGGAATGAGTCAAAATTTGGCGCCGGAGATATTACGGGAAAAAGTTCGATTGAATTTTTTACGAAGCCGAAAAAGACAACAATTAAATGGAATCCTGAAGCAAGAAAAAATTGGATGTCATAGTTTGCGGGGTCTAGATTTCCTTAAAATTAGCATCCAGATTTGCACGAAAGAATTGTTTGTTTATTATACCATATTTGATATATTGATACATGAAGTTCGACGTAGAATTATTGGAGCCGGCAGTTGAATTTATACTACATCAATCAATTAAGATGCAGGCAAAAATTCATCGAACAATAAACTTACTTGAAGAATTTGGATATCAACTACCTGAACCACATTCAAAAAAATTATCAGTTGTAAAGAACCTATACGAATTGCGGATAAAACTTGGTACCGATATTTGCAGATTGTTTTACTTCTATTGGAAAGAGAAAACTTATATTGTAACATCGGGATATGTGAAGAAAACAAATAAAACTGATAAGAATGAAATACAACGTGCAATTGGATTAAGGGACAAAATTTTAGGCGAAGGCAATGAAAAAAAATAAAACAATAAATTCACAAGCGTTACTAAAGAAACAATTAGCAAATCCGCAATTTAAAAAGGAATATGATGCTCTTGATAAAGAATTTACACTTGCGCAAGAAATTATTGAATTACGATTGAAAGCGAATATTACTCAAAAACAACTTGCAGAACTTTCTGGCACATCGCAGCCTGCAATTGCTCGATTAGAGTCTGGGGAATATCGTCAGGTTTCTCTTTCTTTTTTACGGCGAATTGGAAAAACTTTGGGGGTTGTTCCGGAAGTCAGATTTAGAAAAATAAATACTTTTCGATGAATTGTAGGACGCTTTAAAAATGCCCTACAGTTCTTTTATTGTGTCTGTACCGAAATTTTTTCGGAAAATAAATAAAATTAGAAAAACTGAAAGTGATTGAGGTTTTGGGTTTCAAGGTTCATGTAGTAATTTTAAACATGAACCTTAAACCAAAAAATTATATTATTTTTTTCCCTTCATCAACATTACATACGCAGCAAACGCAACAGCAAAACCAACAAACCACGCATAATCGTACAAAAAGCGCACGTCATCAATAAATAAACCAATCATTGCAATAAATATTCCTGCAATAAGAGCGTAAATTGCTTTCAAATTATATCCATGAAAATATTCGTACAGACCTCTGCGAAGATAAAGGTCTTCGACTTTCAATTCTTGTTTCCGAACAATAAAATAATCGGCGATAAGAATTCCTGCAATTGGTCCAAGAAAACCGGAATAACCGACGAGCCAGCCAAAGATGTACGTTCCGTAATCGGCAAGTAGTTTCCACGGCATCATAACAATTCCAAGAACAGCCGTAATCAATCCGCCGCGGACAAATGAAATATGTCTCGGTGAAAGATTTGCAAAATCATTTGCAGGTGAAACAACATTTGCCGCAATATTTGTCGTCAGCGTGGCAACTGTTAAAGAAACTAACGACAAAAAAACAATTATAGGATTTTGAAATTTAGCGAGCAACACAACCGGGTCCCAAATCGCTTCGCCAAAAACAACAACTGTTGCAGATGTTACAGCAACGCCGATAAATGCAAATAATGCCATTGTCGGCGGCAAACCGATTGCCTGTCCAAGCATTTGGTCTTTTTGGCTTTTCGCAAATCGAGTAAAGTCAGGAATGTTTAATGAAAGCGTTGCCCAAAAACCAACCATGCCTGTTAACGAGGGGACAAAAAATTTCCAAAACTCTCCGGCAGTTGCAAATTTACTCGGCTGGGATAAAATTGGACCGAAACCGCCGCCGGCAAAATACGCCCATCCAAGCAAAATAATTCCCATCACAAGAAGAAATGGCGCGGCAAACGATTCGAGCCATTTAATTGATTCTGTTCCCTTAACAATAAAATATACATTCATTCCCCAGAAAATTAAAAATCCAATGGCGGGACCAAAATCAAAAATTGCCCATTGCGGCAGAAGTAAGATTAGCATAGAGTTGAATGCCTGCCCGCCAATCCATGTTTGAATTCCAAACCATCCGCATGCTACAACGGCGCGAAGCAGCGCGGGAATATTTGAGCCGATTGTACCGAACGATGCGCGCGCAAGTACCGGAAATGGTATTCCATATTTTGTTCCTGCGTGAGCGTTAAGAACCATAGGAATTAATACGATAAGATTTCCAAGCGTAACTGTAAGCAGCGCCTGCCACCAATTCATTCCGCCGGCAATCAATCCGCTTGCAAGCATATATGTTGGAATGCAGACCGACATGCCAATCCACAATGCAGCAATGTTGTATGTTCCCCATGTGCGATGAGAAATTTTTGTCGGAGCAATATCGTTATTGATGAGCGAACTATTGACAACTGTTGAAATATCAGTTTCAATCAGTTCGGAAGAGAAAAAGTTTTTCATAAAAAGATGAAGGATGAATTATGAAATATGAACCGATTAAATAATTCCTGAAACTTTTTTTCGTTTTACGAACTTTCCATAACCTTTTGAAATTTTTAATTGATTGTTATCTATTGCAACTTGTCCGCGCATAAGAACAGTTTTCACTTTTCCTTTTACTTTCCACCCTTCATATGCAGAATAATCGACTCGCATGTGATGTGTTTTTGCAGATAATGTATGTTCTTCATTCGGATCAATAATAACAATATCAGCGTCAGAACCGACTGCGATACATCCTTTTTTAGGAAACATTCCAAAAATTTTTGCTGCATTCGTTGAACTCACTTCAACAAATTTATTTAAGGAAATTTTTCCTTTGTTCACTCCTTCAGAAAAAAGCAATTCCATTCTATTTTCAATTCCGGGATGTCCGTTCGGAATTTTTGAAAAATCATCTTTCCCCATTAATTTTTGTTCCCACATAAACGGACAATGATCAGTTGCAACCAATTGCACCGTACCTTGATTGATTGCTCCCCACAATGCAGTTTGATCTTTTTTCTCTCGCAGAGGCGGCGACATTACCCATTTTGCTCCATCAAAATTCTGTTCATATAACGATGCGTCGAGCAGTAAATATTGTGTGCAAGTTTCAGCATACACTTTTTGATTTCGCTTCGCGGCTCGCCGAACTTGATTGATTGCTCCTTCACACGTCATGTGAACAATATACGCCGGAACATCAGTATAGTAAGCCATATCTGCAAAACGCCCGGATGCTTCAGCTTCCGTAATTTCCGGCTGGGAGAGATAATGATACAATGGCGCAAGCTTTCCTTCCGAGCGATGTTTCGCAATAAGATAATCAATCATATCGCCGTTGGTTGCGTGAACTATAACCATACCGCCTTGTTTTTTTACTTCCTGCATCAACCCAACCATCTGACGGTCATCAATCATCAACGCGCCTTTGTACGCCATAAATGTTTTGAAAGAAATGATTCCTTCGTTGTTCACCATTTTTTCAATTTCAGATTTTGTGCTTTCATTAAAATCTGTTACTGCCATATGAAACGAATAATCGCACAAACAATTTCCGTTGGAACGACCTTGCCACGCATCCAACGCATGATAGAGCGATTTCCCCTGCGTTTGCAAAACAAAATCAATTACCATTGTTGTTCCGCCAAAAAGAGCGGCGCTTGTTCCTGTTTCATAATTATCGCTGGAAAATGTTCCCATAAACGGCATATCAAGATGAACGTGCGGATCAATTCCGCCGGGCATTACAAATTTGCCTGAAGCGTCAATTATTGTATCTGCGTTTACTTGAAGATTTTTTCCGAGCATCGTAACTGTTTCATCTTCTACAAAAATATCGCCGATAAAATCTTCATTAGCGGTGATAACTCGTCCGTTTTTAATTAAGATTGACATAAGATTTTCTCCTTGAATAGTGTTTCAAGTTTTTTTGAATTATGATTACAACAATGTATTTGAAACATGAAATTTGAATCAATTTTTAATTTGTTTCGATTTTCCATACTTCACTTTTGGTTCTTCAACAACAAAGCCAAAAGGGCGTTTCGGTTTTTCTTCTTGAATTAAAATTTGGCGAATGGCTTCAAACACAATTTTGAATTGTTCATCATACTTATTTTCTAATTCCCTTAGTTTGCGAGAAAGTTCAGCATTGGAAGCCAGC
>CAYXEE010000100.1:0-4612 GCA_964463935.1 uncultured Chitinophagaceae bacterium
AAACGATAAAATCAAATCGTTGCGCAAATTTCCGGTAAGATTTTTTTCTCCGCCGAAAAGAATTGCCGAAACAACAATAAAACAAAAAAACATTTTAGCGAACATTGGGATCCTTAAATTGTAAACGTTGTATATTGTTGCTGAAATCAAAATCGAACAGCATACCGAAATAAAATCTCCACTCTTTGCCGTAGGTAACGCTGTTTCCTCGTTTAGTTAATGTAAATGAATCCAAGCCGTACGTTCCGTTAAAAAATATATTTGTCGGAAAGGCGTACCACGAAAACGCCTGAAGCCGAAGTTCAAAACCAACATCGCGTTTAAAATCGCGTATATTCGGAAGCCCGTTCCACGCATTTCCAATATCGGCATGAAACTCGCCGTACATTTTATCAAAATAAATTTGCGCAAATCGCAAATCAATATTTTCCCAAATCGGGAAACGGTATGCGGCGTTCAGCGACGCAACTTCATTTCCGCCGATAGAATAAAACGGATAACCTTTCATTCCAACTAAACCGCCGGCATAAAAATCAAAAAAGTCTGGAACTCGCGGACCAAAAATTGTTCCGCCGCGCAAAGTAAACGAAAGCGTATGCTTCCAAAACGGCAGTTGAAAATGATGCGTATATTTCGTTTCAAGTCTGCGAATGGTGTACGGAACAAGTTTCAATTTTATTCCCGTGTCGGTCGCTTCCACTTCCGATGTGCCGGTAGAATCTTCTTTCGTAAAATTATTAAACTCATTATCCAATCGTAAATAAAAATTAAACCCCACAGGATTTATTTCCCGCGTTGTTGAACGAACAATGCCGTTCATATTTAGTTGCAGCAAAATATTATTTCCGATAAAATAATTTTCGCTGGAAGCCGGAACTAACAGCGCGCTGCTTTTAATTAAAAATGAACTTACTGCGCTGCTGTAGCGGCTGTGCGAATATCCAAGCGTAATATCGGTTGAGAGCAAATTCCATTTCATATAAACATCAAATTCTGCTAAGCTGTATGTTATATCGGCAGAAGTTTCCTCAAACTCATCTACAATTGAAATTTTTTCGTTTGTCCGCTTGCGCGAAATATTGTAAATTTCTAACGAAAGAAACGGGAAGAAATTGAATTCCTTTAATCCCATCAGACGGTCGCCGTATTCAAATGAAATAAATAAATCGCGCTCTAATTGGTGATTCACCGCCGCGCCGCCGAACATACTCATTTTATCAACCATATCGGACGACATAAAATAAAATCCGGGCTTTAAAAAATCTAAACCGGAACTTTTTGTATTGTAATTATCAATACGAAGAAGCGGAATTATTGAAAGCGTAGAATAAATATTTTTGTACGAACTGCTCGGCGCTTCAATCAGTTTTGTATCGTCATAATTACGGAGCGAAACAAAATCAAACTTGTTTTTTATGGCAGAAGTATCGTCAATCACAATTTCAGGTCTGCGGATTTTTTCCGGTTCTAAATACTTCGCATCGGAAAAATCGCGCGGCGAAGCATTTGCAACTGTGTAAATTTTATATCCTTTTGAAGTGTACAGAGAATACGTAATATCTCCCGAATCGTTAACCGCCGGCATAAATGCGCCGCCGAGAACATTCGTAAGCTGTTCAATCTTTTTTGATTCAACATTCAATCGGTAAATATTAAAAATTCCGGTTCTGTCCGAAGAAAAATAAATAAACTTTCCATCGCGGCTGTAGCGCGGATCGCGCGAATCATTTTCTCCGCCGATAATAATTTCCATTGCGGCTGTTTCAATATCAATCTGCGCAATATCCTGACCGTCTTTCGTAGAAAATCCGAAAATTATTTTTTTCCCGTCCGGCGACCATTTGGGAAGAAACACCTGCTCTCCGCTTGTAAATTTTGTAACTGAGCGCGCATTATTTCCCGCAGTATCGGAAATCATTATATTTAGCGTGCCGTCGCTGTTGGTAACAAAACAAAGCAAATTTCCATCGGGTGAAACGGAAGGATCGGCGGCGCGCAGATTTTTTGTTATCTGAATTTCTTCTTCGTTTTCAATATCATACGCAAAAACATCGTTCGTTTCAGCAGAGATTTTGAACTGATTTGTGTGATGCAGTTTTGAAAAATAAATTTTTCTTCCGTCGCGCGACCAAGAAAGTGCAGAATTAACGCCGAAATAAATTTGTTTCTCTTTCTTTGTTTCAAAATCATACACATAAACGGATGATAGTCCGAAATAATCCGCTTCTTTATTTGATGTATATGCAACTTTTGTCTGATTCGGAGAATACGCGGAATAAAAATTTCCAAAACCAACATCGGCAGTAGGCGTTCCTTCAATGTTATTTTTTTTCACAGGAGCGATTCTTCTGTTGTAATCTTCCGTTAAATCTTTTTTCCAATTATTGTACAATTCACTTCCGCCGATGCCGACAGCTTCTTCGATTGCTTGGTCAATGGTAATATTTTTAATGCGCGAAATATTTTTCGCAATTTTTGGAATTGCATCATTTCCGTATTTTTGAGAAATGTATCGAGTCAATGCAAACCCCGCGTTGTAAGCAGATTCGTTGCCGAGCGAAGTTTTGCCGAATACTCCCATTTCATTCCACGTTAACATAGCGCCGTCTAACACATACGAGCGGAGAATCATATCGCGGTGTGAGTCCCAATAATCGTAACTCAATTCGGGACGGTTGTACTGCGCAACGCCTTCTGCAAACCAGCTTGGCACAACAAAACCGGAAAGCGGATACGATACAACGGTATTCGGATATCCGTACAACACATCCTGCCGCCGCTCTTCTTCATAATTTAACCATTGAAAATAAAAAGCCGGAAATCTTCTGCCGAATTTCATCGATGCTTGAATTTGAATAATATGCGTAAACTCGTGCGCAATAACATTACGGAGCCAATTGTGCGTTCCGCGCAAAACAAAATCTAATGCTGGAGCAAAAATTTGAATTTTATTATCGTAAAAATATGCGGCGCCGTTGGAATAATCTGAATAATCCATTACAACAATACTTACTTTATGGTCCGGCTCGTGCTGGTATAATGTTGTAACCGGTCCGTAAATATCTTCGGCAACTTTTGCTATAACGCGCGCTGTCCGTTCCGCTGAAGTGTGATAACTTATGTTGAAATGCGGCGTTTCAATCGTGTACCAATCCAGCGCGCCGTGATTGTAGCGGACTTCTTGTGAAAAAACAGGACTTGTAAATAATAATATACATACAAGAAAAATATGTTTCGGAAAAAATCTCATTCAGTTGTAGTAAAAAAGTGAATATAATCCCAATCGGTATTACCACCGTTTATTGACTTAATGCTTTGTTTTATTCTTATCAAATAATCAGTATTTGCCTTCAATAAACCTATTGGCTTAAAGATAAATGATCGGGAAGGAGATAAATATTCAAATGTTCCTTCTACTGACGGTTCAATAACAAAAGCGTTTTTAATTGTTGCAGTATCAATTAGTGTATTCATCCGCACTTCAATTGTTGAATAACGTGAAACTGCAATCCCTTCGGGAAAAATTGAAGATACACAAAAAGATGAGGTTCTAAAATAAAATGTATAATCTTTTCCTAATGTTCCTGTTTTTCCTTTTGTAGATAGCGACGATTTTAGAGTAACGGTATAATTTTTTGATTCGGCGAGAGGCACTGAAGGAATAAATTCAAAGAATGTTAAATTATATGGACTAAATTTTAATTGACCGGAAACCGCCGGCTCAATAACAAATGATGAAGCTACTGAAGTCGTATCTATTTGAAGCGAAAACTTAAACTGCAAAGGAACATTAAGCGGAGTAAAAATATTTTGAAATGGATTTGAAAATGATGGTGAAAAACTTTGTGAAAAATATTCAAAAGAATAATCAAATGGCAGTTTGTCTCCCGCCTTGCTTTTTGCCGTTGATGCTACAGCAAAAATATATTTGGTATTTGGAACGTAGCTTTCCGTCGGTGAAAAAAGTACTAAATTAGGATAATATAACCACCAAACTCCTTTTACTGCAGGAGTAACTGAAAATGATGAAAGAATTGTAGTATCTGCATCCGCATTCAATTCAAAAAAGTGACTTTGTGACTGTTCAAGATGCGGATAAAAACCTACAATTCTAAAAAATGGTTCGGGAGTAAAGGTAATTACTTTATCTTCTTGTAATTCATTTCTATGAATATCTGTTAATCCCTTTTTAACTGTAATAGTGTATTTTTCTCCAATTTTGTAACTATAATCAGAGCCAAGTTCGCTCGGACTGATTACGTGAAATTGATATATGCCATTAGATTTATCTATTATTCTATAACGCTTGGGATGTGAAAGCCCTTTGCCTGAAATTTTGATATAATTTGTATCTAAAGAAGAAAGATTCATTATTTTATTAAACTGCAAAACAAAATGCGGTTTGCCGGGATAACTGTATGCGACCCAATCATATGCCAATGTATATAAATCTTTGTACGGTCCAATGGTATTGTTTGCCGGAAAAGAATATACTATGTCAGGCAGAACATTTGGGTCTGCCAGAGTAGAGGCATTTGTAATAATTTCCCTTTCCTTACAGCCGATAATAGTCAATAATGAAAACAACATAACAGGAAAAAAAAAATATTTT
>CAYXEE010000100.1:4622-8017 GCA_964463935.1 uncultured Chitinophagaceae bacterium
AACCATGCCAGACAATCCGATCACCGATACCATTCTGTTCTTTACCGCCGCCACTTGCTTTAATTTCTGCATAATAGACGCCGCTCTGTATCTTTGAAAGATTCCAGCGCGCTTCATTATCCATATTGGCGTAACCGGTTCCTTTCAATTCATCAACTAATTCTCCGGCAAGATTGAAAATTTTTATTGTTACGTTTGCAGAATTTCCCAAAAAGTAACGAATGTTCGTGTAACCATCGTACGCAGGATTTGGCCAATTATACGCAAATTTTTTCGGCAGCAATTCGCTCGCTTTTGCGGAAGGATTTCCAACAATAGGTCGTGCGGCATTTCCGTGTTCTATTCCATTCAAATATCCAGCCCAAAGCGGCGAACTTGTATTGGAAAAAATCTGCGATGTTGACCAAACATACGAACTCGAATCGGATGAAGAAGCAGTTAAGAAATTTCCGTTAAAAGTTAATGAAGAATAAATTCCGCCCGTTTGAATCGGAAACCCTTCTATAGATTTTCCTTTTGAATTCACTGCATATACATGTCCGTTGGACGAACCGAAAATAATAAGAGGCGAATTTGTTAGAAATTGCGCAACAACTAACGGCGAGCCGAAAACTTTTCCGCCGTCAAAAAGTTTAAAAGGAAATTGCTCAAGCATTATTCCCGTGTAAGAATAAACGGAAAGCGTATTGGCTCTTCCAACAATCATATCAGGATTATTATCGCCGTCAATATCTGCAATTGCCAGCGCGCCGTTAAAATCATCGCCGGAAATTGTAAATTGTTGGTTTGCTGAAATATCAAAAATCTTTATTTCGCTTTCCGTTATTCCAACCAGCGCGCTGTGCAGCGTCAGTTGCTGATCGCGAAAACTGAATACAGAAAAATTCTTTACGGAAGATGCAAAGGGAAAAATCTTTCCATCAAAAGAATAAATTGAATTTCCGCTCTGCGCGTACCAATTATATGTACCGGAAAGAATTGTAATCGGCTGGCTGACCGGAGTTTGTATATACGTAACGGTAATTCCTGAATTAGCAATACGTACAAACGCAATTTTTCCGTTGGAAAGTCCGGCGACAATCATCGCAGAGTCATTAAACGAAGTTGGAATTGCAGGCGAAGTTATTTTTCCGTTTAATTTTACTGTCGCCGCCGTATCACTCAGCCCGTTGTTATCCGCATCTAATCCGTTGAAAAAGATAAGCGAACTGTCTCTGCTGACCGCTAAATAATTTTTCTGCACGCCGTTAATAAAAACATTTCTCAAAATTGTCGGTTGAATTGTTCCGCCGAACGACGAGAATATTCCTGTTCCATTGTTAAGAAGCGGCGTAAAATCAGAATTGTAAGCGTAAATAGAATCGCCGCTGAAAAAGAAATATTCGGAAGTTCCGTCGCTCTTTTTCATTAAATCAAAAACTAACGGCGCATCATTCGCATTATTCCTATTGTTATTTCTGCGGAAAATTTTCTTCAACGAAAGATTTGCATTTCCTAAAACAACATTAAATGTCATTATCGGAGCGATGGAACTGAAATTTTTAATTGTTACGTACGATTTTGCAAGCGAATTAGAGAGCGAATTCGGATGCGTTGTTTCAGAAAATTCGTTTTTAAAAATCGGCGCTTTGTTTCCGCTGTACCAATAATCGAACAACGTACCATCTTCGCTCCCGGATCCGGGCGAGCCGAAATCGTACGATTGTCCAATATCCTGCGAACCATCAGCTTCTTCCAAATCAACGCCGCGTTTATTCGGATTTGCATTGACGCTGTTTGATGCAAGATTTTTTTCTATCACCGATTCGTCAATATGCCAGATTAACATTCCGCCTTGATACGATTCCGATGCAGATTTATATCCGGGCAGACTCCAATCCAATTCATCAACATCAATCACGACGCCGTAAATAGAATCTATGTTTGAATTATTAAAATAATTTTCATCTTTTGAAAATGTTTTTGTAATAATCTGACCGTTCCATTTCATCCTAACAGTCTGTCCGTTTCCTTTTGCATCGCGGTTTCTATTTTCCAAAAGAAAATATTCTTTTGCCGAAATAGGAATTTTGTAAATTTCATCGGAACCTGCAGAATCTAAACTTACGGCGCGAGCGGAAATTGACTGCGTTCCGCTGAGAGTTTTCGGCGAAGCCCAGCCCAAATAAATTTTTTCCCACGCGCTCGGCTCCGGCGGGCAAATTCCTGAATAACTGAACATTCCCTGACCATCCATCAATCCAAATCTTCCGATTGCAGATTTCCCGGTTTTCGTATCAAACAAATCCGGCAGACCGAGATGACTGCCGATTGTCGCCGTCAACAATCCATTGATAGAAAGTTTCAACAGAAAATCTCCGCCGACAGCAGGAAGTTTTCTGCTTTCTGTTTCAGGAAGCACAGCAGTATTTTGAATTTTGAAATTTGCATTCGGCAGATTGATTCCGCCGTACGACGAGCCGAATATTTTTTTCAGCGCATCTATGTTAAAATAGAGCGAAGGAATATCAAGCGGGGTCGGATCGTAACCTAAAGTTCCGCGCAGGTCAACATCTTTTCCAACTCCGGCATGAAACACAACAAACATATTGTAATTAGAAAATGGAAAACCGATATACGCAGAATCCGCCTTCTTCCACGATTCTTCAATCATTTGCGCCAGCGGCAGATTGCCGTTCACCGGAGCGTATTCTTTCATCTGTTTATTTAACGTAAAAATTTTTCCAAGAACTGTCGCCGCAATATGAAATTTTTTATTCGACGCTTTTTGAAAATAATTTTTTGCAAACACAAAATGGTCCGCAAAATACGCCGAATCTCTCGGCGGCGCATCAACATATTTTTCCGTTGAAACGGACAAATCAAATTTCCCATCGCCGGAAGTTCTCGGGTCAGCGTCGGATTGGAATTGAACAAGAATCGCTAAAATTTTCAGCGTATCGGAAGAAAATTTCTGCTGAGCCGCGTCTTGCGATGCGCGAAGCGAGCCGAAACGTTTATACTGCGAAAATGAAACCGCAGATATAAGTAAAAGCGCTAAAAGAATTTTTTTCATAACAGATAAAAATGAAAATACGCCGGAATGGAAATATGAATTTTAATTTTTACCATTCCGACGTACGAATTATTTCATTTCACCAGCCCATTAGGAGAGTGAAGCGAAGTGTTTCAGAAAGCGGATGATTTTCCTGCTTTGCTGAAATGTAGCTGAAGTCAAATCCATACATATCATAACGCAAACCGGCGCCGAATGTCATAAAATTTCTGTTACCAAAACTCGGGTCTTCAAAAAAATATCCCATACGAATTGCAACTTTTTTATCGTACCAATATTCCAAACCGAGCGATGTGTTAATGGATTTTAAATTTCTCTGCAATGAATATTCTGTAAATGA
>CAYXEE010000101.1:0-4547 GCA_964463935.1 uncultured Chitinophagaceae bacterium
AACATTTTACTCCTCCGGAGACAATGCAAATTCTTTAGGACAAAAGGATTCACGAAGTATGTTGTCTAACTCATTTAATCAGACAACATATGATTCATTAAATAAAAACATAAAATTAACTACTTCTAAAATAGCAGTGAAAGCAGTTTCTGCTGGGTATAATGAAGGTCAATTTGGTACAGTGGAAATTAACGGAAAAAATGTATTGGTAAATTCATTTGGCGTTGGTCATGCAATTGTAGTATTAGATACAATTAACTATGAAGTTCAAGGGAATAGAGTTTTTGATTTGTTTAACAGAGCAGCAAATGCAGATTCATTGATTGTATTTCTTAATGCAATTCCTAACGGACATATTGTAATAGCCGTAATAATTGACGAAGGAGCGACAAGTTTCACAACAGCTGCGAGAAATGCTTACGCGCAGATTGGCGCAGCGAAAGCGAATTTGGTTGCTATAAGAGATTCATGGGCTGTTATTGGAAGAAAAGGGGCGGCGGTTGGCACTGCTATTGAAATGTATTCGCCGAGATTCAGCGGAGTAAAAGCAATTGTTGAAACAACATATTTAAAACCGGAAAAAATCGGCACGGCAACAACGCCGATACTTGGTCCGTCTCCGGCGTGGAAAATATTTTCAATAAATTCTTCAATTCCTTCCGGCGCTTCATTAACTACATCTGTTGTTGGAATAAAACAAAATGGCGTTAAAGATACACTGCAGATAACGGCTGCTTCATCGGTTGTGTTTGATACCACGGTAATGAAGCAATATCCAAATTTACAATTGGTCTTTACACTTTCGGCGAATGCTACAAATCAGTCGCCGCTCATCAATTCGTGGAATATAGCCGCAGATAATCCGGCTGAACTTGTAATTACTCCATCGTTAGTTAATTTAAACAAACCGGAAATTCAAGAAGGAGAAAGTTTAACATTAACAGCTAAGATTAAGAATATTGGCTTTTATGCAACCGACAGTTTCTCTGTGAATGTGTTTTCAAACGATGTCGGTTCGGCTGAACGTTTATTACGAACATCAAAATTCAGCGGTATTTCTGCAAACGATTCGCTTCAATTTATTGTTACCTATAATACTCAAAATCGCAGAGGGAATCATGCCTTTCGCGTTGTTGTTGACGAAGAGAATAAAATTTCCGAAATCTATAAAACAAATAATGTGCTTTCTATTCCGTATAGAGTTGTTCCTGATACTGTGCGTCCGGCATTGCTTCTCACGTTTGACGGCGCCAATGTGATGAACGGCGAATTTGTTAATAGCAATCCAGTCATTAAAATTCGGTATAAGGATAATGCTAATTCTATTCCTGATACATCATATTTTACAGTGCGCTGGCAGGAATCGGTTGTTGACAAAAAAGAATTCCAGATTCTTGCATCTCAAGGCGAGGCGGAACTTGTGTGGAATCCCGCATTGAAAAAAGGAGAAAATCGTATTTTAGTAATTGCTTCCGATGAGAAAGAAGGGAAAGGAAACAAAGATTCTATTGAAGTCTATGTAAATGTTACCGGCGACTTGCAATTACTTGATGTGTACAATTTCCCCAATCCGATGAAACGCGCCACGAATTTTACTTTTAGAAGTTCACAGAAACCGGATGAAGTAAAAATTAAAATATTTACGGTTGCAGGAAGAACTATTAGAGAAATTTCTGTTCCATCTGCATCGCTCAAAGCAGATATTAATTCAATTTTATGGGATGGAAAAGATGAAGATGGTGATGCTATTGGCAATGGAGTGTATTTCTATACCGTAATAGCTAAAACTGCCGATAAACAAGTTACAGCCACACAGAAACTTGTGAAGATAGATTAGTGTGAAGAGATTTCTCTTAAAAACAGAACCGAGCGAATATTCGTTTGATAACTTACTTGCCGATAAGAAAACTTCTTGGAGCGGCGTTTCAAATCCTTTGGCGCTGAAATTTATTCGTACTGCTGCAAAAGGAGATTTAGCCTTCATTTACCATACCGGAAATGAAAAACAAATTGTTGGAATAGCAAAAATTATTTCAGACGCCTATCCTGATTCGAAAGATAAGTCGGGAATATTATTTGTTTTCGATATTCAACCGGTTGAACGATTAAAAAGCGCTGTTTCTCTTTCTCAAATTAAAAGTAATTCAAAATTTAAGGATTTTTATCTTGTTACAATGGGGCGTTTATCTGTTATGCCGGTAACTGATGACCAATGGAATCTCATTCTTTCATTAAGCAAATAATTATGCGTAAAATATTTTTGTTAGTACTTATTTCAATTTCAATATCTGTTGCACAAAATGAAATTCAAGAAATTGTTTCTCAAATTCAAAAGAAATATGCGCCTGATAAGCGGACGGCAATATTTTCAGTATCTGTTATTGAAGAAAACTCGTTTATAATTCTTAAAGGCGAAGTAGATAATGCCGAAGCGAAAAAAGAATTACTCGACCAAGTTACTGCATCAAAAAAAATTATTGACAGCATTATAGTTCTTCCTCACGCACAACTCGGCGAACAATTATTTGGAATTGTTGTTGTCAGCGTTGCTAATATGCGCACTGAACCTGCAGAACCTGCGGAACTTACTTCGCAAGTGTTAATGGGAAATGTTGTTCGGCTGTGGAAAAAACGCGGCGGTTATGTTTTTGCACAATCGCCTGAAAAATATCTTGGCTGGGTTGATCCGGACCAATTACAATTAGTTTCAGAAAAAGAAGCGTTGCAATGGACAAATTCAAAAATGCTTTTTGTAACTGCTGTGTTTGATTTTATTAGAGAAAAGCCGGATGTAAATGCAATGCCTGTCTGTGATATAGTCGGCGGCGCAATTGTTAAGAATCTTGGGAAAAAAGGGAACTGGTATAATGTAGCTCTTGCTGATGGCAGGCGGGGATTTGTTCAAAGCGCTTCGGTAGTTGATTATACCGATTGGGGAAAAAAAATATCCCCTCAACCGGATGCCATTGAAAAAACAGGAAGATACTTGCTTGGCGTTCCTTATCTCTGGGGCGGAACTTCGGTAAAGGGAATTGATTGTTCGGGATTTACAAAAACTGTTTTTCTTCTTAATGGAATGATGCTGAATCGCGATGCTAATCAGCAAGCAGAGCAAGGAGTTCATATTGAGCCGGGAGCGCAATTTGAACATTTAAAAAAAGGAGATTTACTCTTCTTTGGAAGAAAAGCTGATATTGGTAAACCTGAACGCATTACGCATGTTGGAATTTATCTTGGCGAAAGAATGTATATTCATTCCTCTAGCAAGGTCAGGTTAAATAGTTTTGATGAACATTCGCCGCAGTTTGATGAATTTAATTTACGGAGATTTGTCCGGGCGAGAAGAGTTATTCCGTCGTTATCTACTGTGAAAGAAATTAATATTCAGTAACAGTAATCTTCATTGGAATCGTTTTTTTTTAGGATTATGATATGCCTCTCCGATTCCTTTTCATAGACTTCAATTCTTATTTTGCTTCTGTTGAACAGCAAATGAATCCGCAATTGCGCGGCAAACCTGTTGCTGTTGTTCCTGTTATGGCGGAAACAACATCCTGTATAGCCGCAAGTTATGAAGCAAAAAAATTCGGCATTAAAACTGGAGTGAGTGTTGCGGACGCGCGAAAAATGTGTCCGGGAATTACAATTCTCGCCGCGCGTCCTCCGTTGTATGTAGAATACCATCATAAGTTAGTGAATATTGTTGAAACCTGTATTCCAGTGTATAAAATTTTTTCCATTGATGAAATGGCTTGTGAATTAACAGGAAGACACGCGCAAAAATTGGAAGCAGAAAAACTTGCAAAAGAAATTAAAGAAAAAATAAAGCAAAAAGCCGGCAGTGCGCTCGGTTGTTCAATCGGAATTGCGCCGAATATTTTTCTTGCAAAAACTGCATCTGATATGCAAAAGCCGGACGGTTTAGTTACTATTGAAGAAAAAAATCTGCCGGAAATTCTTTTTACGTTTGAGCTGCAAGACTTTACAGGCATAGGAAGAAAAATGCTCGTGCGTTTGAATAGAAATGGAATTTATTCCGTTAAGGAATTATGGGAAGCAAATAAAGAAAAATTGCGTACAGTTTGGGGAGGAATTGAGGGAGAGCGATTGTTTGAGCGATTGCGCGGAATAGAGCCGCCGCTTCCATTAACGCATCATACTACGGTTGGTCACTCTCACGTACTTCCGCCTGAACAGCGAAATAGCGAAGGAGCAAAAGCAGTGTTGCATAGAATGCTGCAAAAAGCTGCAATGCGCATGCGAAAAATGAAGTTTCACGCGCGCGCATTGGCGGTCGGAATTCGTTATTATGATAAAGAACGGTGGGATGATCAGATTTCGTTCAGCGACACTTCCGACGCCATTCAATTGACAAATGCGCTTACAACGCTGTTGAATAGAAAACCGCGAACAAATAAAACGCCGCTGAAAGTTTCCGTAACGTTATTCAATCTTACGGAAGAAAAATCTCACACGCTTTCATTGTTTGTAAACGAAGAAAAATCTGCCGCATTTAATCATGCGATAGATGAAATAAATCTTAAGTT
>CAYXEE010000101.1:4557-7919 GCA_964463935.1 uncultured Chitinophagaceae bacterium
GAAAACGAGCGCTCTATTTAGCCGACGCGCATTCTGCGTTAGAATCTTCTCCGGCGCGTATTGCATTTAATCATATACCGGATATTCCTGTTGAAGATGGGAAAGCTGATTTGAAAAGAAAGATTTCAAAAACTAATATGCCTGCAAAAAAGAAACGCCTGTAGAGGGCGTTTCTTTTTTTACGTACAAGGGAACTTATTTTTCGCGTTCCATAACAAAATTTACGAATGAGAGCAACGATTGTTTTGCATCAGAATCTGGGAAAATAGAAATATTTTCGCGCGCTTGATTTCCAAAATCGTGAGAGCGTTCTTCTGCATACGCTATGCCGCCGTTGCGTATTACAAAATCTACCACATACTGAATTTCTTTGCCGGCGGCTCCATTTTTAATAATTTTCATAATTTTTTTTGATTCGCTTTTGCCGGCTTGTTGAAGCGAATAAATTAACGGCAGCGTCATTTTCTTTTCCTTCATATCGCCGCCGATCGGTTTGCCGAGAATACTTTTTCTGCTTGTGTAATCAAGAATATCGTCTCGAATTTGAAATGCCATTCCTACATTTTCGCCGTAATTCCGCATTGCAATTCGATGTTCGTCGCTTTCTGTTGCGCTTGCCGCGCCGATTTCCGAACACGTAGAAAGGAGAGAAGCAGTTTTGTATTTAATAATTTTCAAATATATTTCTTCAGTTGTATCAAGTTCGCGGCTTTTTTGAATTTGCAGCAGCTCTCCTTCGCTCATTGTTTTTACCGCATTGGAGATTCTTCGTAAGAAATAAACATCGTTGTTATTCAGCGCGAGATTTAATCCGGTAGAAAGAAGATAATCTCCCATAAGCACCGCAACTTTGTTTTTCCAAACAGCGTTAATTGATGCAAGACCGCGTCGTGTGTCCGCATCATCAACAACATCATCGTGAACAAGCGTGGCAGTGTGCAAAATTTCTACAAGTGTCGCGCCTCTATACGTGCTTTCGGAGACATTGCCGCAGGTTTTAGCCGCAAGAAAAACTACAATAGGACGAATCCGTTTTCCTTTTTGCTTAACAATATACCGGGCAATAATATCTACAAGTGAAACATTAGAGCGCATTGATTCTTTGAAGAACCCGGAAAATTTTTTTAAATCTTTTTCTACTGGAGCTTTTATCGCATCAAGAGAATGTTTGGTATTCAGTACGCTCATGCAGTTGTTTTACGTTTATTGTGTTGAACAATTTTTGAAATAAAAATGCTTACTTCATATAAAAGAATCATCGGCGCTGCGAGCAGAGTTTGCGTTAATACATCCGGCGTAGGCGTTACAAGCGCTGAAATAATTAAAATTGCCACAATTGCATGTTTTCGATATTTTCGCATAAACTGCGGCGTTAGCAATCCGATTTTAGATAAGAAATATGAAATCATCGGAAGTTCAAACACTAAACCTGCTCCAAGAATCAAACTCAGCATAAAGCTGATGTAATTATCTACGGAAACATTCAGCGCAAATGTATCGGTTCCGAATGCAGCAAAAAAAGCGAGCGCAGTGGGCATTAAAACAAAATAACCAAAAACAATTCCGCCTAAAAAGCAAAATGTTGTAAAAAAAACTATCCACCATGCATATTTTCGTTCGCTTGGCATTAAACCGGGCGCAATAAACTGCCATGCTTGATATAATATTACAGGCATTGCAATAATTACTGCGGCGGTTACTACAACCTGCATATAAATTAAAACAATTCCGTATGGCGTAAGAACTTGCGCTTTTAGTCCGACTTTAAGAAGCGGACTCATTAATACTTCTTTTACTAAAAAATCTGAAAAAAATGCAGAACCAATAGCAGCGACTAATACGGCAAGAACTGCTTTAACAATTCTCACTCGAAGTTCTTCCAGATGGTCAATAAAACTCATCTCATGCTGATCTAATAATGGTTGGTCGTTTGGCATACTATAGAAAGTTAATGCGCGTTGTTAAGAATAAAGCGGAAAATCGGAACAGAGATTCGCAACTTTCTTTGTAACAGATTCATAGACGGCGGAATTGCCAACATTTGAAATTACTTCATCAATCAAATCGGCAACAATGTACATTTCCTTTTCTTTCATTCCGCGTGTAGTTAATGCCGCTGTTCCAATTCTGATTCCGCTTGTGATAAGCGGTGATTTATCATCGAATGGGACTGCATTTTTATTGACAGTAATTCCTGCTTCATCTAATGCTTCCTGCGCAGCTTTGCCTGTTACATTTTTATTGCGCAAATCAATAAGCATTAAATGATTATCGGTTCCGTGGGAAATAATATAAAATCCTTTTTGAACTAGACTTTCAGCAAGAGATTGCGCATTGCTAATAATTTGCCGAGCATATATTTTAAATTCGGGCTGTAATGCTTCTTTAAATGCAACAGCTTTTGCAGCGATAACGTGCATCAGCGGTCCGCCTTGAATTCCGGGAATTACCATTGAATCAAGCAATTCGCTCATCATTTTCGTTCTGCCGGATTTCGGCGCAACTAGTCCGAAGGGATTTTCAAAATCTTTTCCCATTAAAATAATTCCGCCGCGCGGTCCGCGAAGCGTTTTATGCGTTGTGGATGTAACAACATGGCAATGGGGAAGCGGGTCATTCAATAATTTTGCGGCAATCAATCCTGCAGGATGCGCAATATCTGCAAAAAGAAAAGCGCCAACTGAATCGGCAATTTCACGAAATTTTTTGTAATCAATATTACGGGAATACGCGCTTGCGCCTACGGTAATAAGTTTTGGACGTTCGCGCTTTGCAACATCTTCAACTTCATTGTAATCTATAAATCCAGTATCTTTAGAAACTCCGTATGCAGTAAAATTGTATAGCTGACCTGAAAAGTTTACCGGCGAGCCGTGCGTTAAATGCCCGCCGTGAGATAAATTCATTCCAAGAACTTTATCGCCCGGTTTTATAAAAGTAAAATAAACTGCCGTATTTGCCTGCGAACCCGAATGCGGCTGAACATTTGAGTATTCCGCGCCAAAAAGCTGCTTTACTCTGTTTCGAGCAAGGTCTTCAACTATATCAACATATTCACAGCCGCCGTAATATCTTTTCCCGGGATATCCTTCGGCGTATTTATTTGTTAACACGGAACCAGCCGCTTCTAACACTGCGCGCGATACGAAATTTTCGGAAGCGATAAGTTCTAATTTTGTGTTTTGGCGATTCTGTTCTTTTTGAGTTGCTTCAAAAATTTCTGAATCAAATTGCTGTAGAGTATTCATAAATTTTATCGTCCGGTTAATGAATGAATCTTTTCTACGCGGAGCGTATGCCTTCCGCCTTCAAATTCTGTTGTAAGAAATGCGCGAATCATATCTTCGGCAACGCCCCAGCCG
>CAYXEE010000102.1:0-7915 GCA_964463935.1 uncultured Chitinophagaceae bacterium
TAAAATAAAAAAACGTAACGCTGAGTAGAACAAAACAAGAGCGACAATAATTTTAAAATACGTTTGAGAAAGATGTATGCCGCCGCCAATAAATGCAAACGGAATTGACGAAAGCGCAAACGGCAAAAATAATTTCCACGAAAATAAACCGGCGCGGTAAAATTGAATTGTTCCGATAACGGCAACAATAACATTTAGCATAAGCGCAGTTGGTTTAATAATCGTATGCGAAAGTCCGAACAACGTCATAACAGCAATGTAGCCCGATGCTCCGGCATGCCCAACGGAAGAATAAAGAAAGGCGATAGCGCACATTGCACACAACAACAGTATGTATGAATACACTTCCATTTATTTTTCTATAACATCTTCAATCCAACTTAACGATGCCATCATAGAAGGGAAGCCGATTGTTGGGAGGGAAAGTAATGCAACGTGAAACATTTCTTCTTTTGATGCGCCTGCTTGTAGCGCTTTCCGAGCGTGAGAATGAACCGCGCCTTCTAACCGTGCGCCGGTTGAAATGGCGAGTTTAATTAATGCGCGGGTTTTTTCATCAAGCGGTCCGGAATTGTGTACGGCGGAACCAAGTTCTTCGTATAATTTCCCAATTTCAGGAAAATCTTGCATAAATTTTTGGTAACGTTTTGGAATGTGCGACATATTTTCCCTTTCAAAAAATAAAAATGCCTCATTCTAAAAAAGGAGAATGAGGCATTACAATGCAATGCTTTAAAAAAATTCTCCTTTGCAAATTGGCAGGCGTAATTGTTTCCAGCTACACCCTATCGGTTACGTCTCATAACGTTGAAGATGAAGAGAACGGAACTCGGAGAACAACAGTATTATTTCAATAAATATAAAAAAAATTCTTGACTTAATATAAGAATAAATTTAATTTCAGACAAGTTAATCTTAAAATATATGAGCATACTTTTCAGCCGTCAATGTGAATACGCGCTTCAAGCAGTTCTTTTTCTTGCATTGAAAGAAGAAGGAGAAATGGTTTCCATAAAAGAAATCTCTAAGCGCTTAAATTTTCCGTACCACTTTATTGGAAAAATTTTGCAAGACCTAACCTACAAAGGTCTTTTGGTTTCATTAAAAGGTCCGACCGGAGGCTTTTGTTTATCGCGCTCCGCAAAGAATATTTCGCTGTTTAATATTGTTGAAGCGATTGATGGTACGGCAATGTTTACTACGTGCGTTATGGGTTTTCCGGAATGCGGTGGAACGCATCCGTGCGCGATTCACGACCAATGGGGAAAGATAAGAGATTCTATATATAAAATGCTTGTTGCAAAAAGTGTGTATGAAATGGCAATGGATATGTCAAAGCCGGAATACAAATAGTTTTTTTTCTTTATTTTCAGATAAAATACTCTGAATATTTTTTAATGAGGTAACAATGAAAAAAATATTTCTCGTAATTCACCTAATATTCGTAACGCTTTTATTTGCACAGAATTCTGTAAAAACAGATTCTCTTGCAAAAAAAGTTGTACTGACAGAAGATGCTTCTGCTAAAAAATATGTTCGTGAATGTTCATCATGCCACACCATTGGCGGAGGAAAATTAAAAGGGCCTGATTTGCTACAAGCGATTACCTGGAAGAATGAAGATTTATCAAAAGCAATTAAAAAAATGGAAAAAGAAGTCGGCGTAATGAGCGACCAAACAATTTCCGAAATGATTGCATTGTTAAAAGATGCAAATGTAAAAACGCGCATCGCAGCAGAAGAACAGAGACAATTGCAAGCGCGCCGCGCATCTCTTGCGCCGCCCGACACAAACATTGGAAAAAATTTATTTTGGGGAACTCAAAAATTTACAAACGGAGGACTTGCCTGCTTCGCGTGTCATAAAGTGAATGGAGTCGGCGGAACGCTGGGTATTGATTTAACGCAAGCGTACACAAAGTTAGGAGAAGTTGCGCTGATTTCTGCGTGCGAAAAAACTTCGTATAAAATTATGGCGCCGCATTATCAAACAAAACCAGTTACGCCGCAGGAAGCAGTTCATTTAACGGCATTTTTCAAACATGTTTCGCAAGCTCCAATGCAATCCGAATTTTCATTCTATACTCTTTCAACAATTCTTGCATTCGGTTTACTTGTTGGAATAGTATTCATTTACAAATCTGCAGGACGAAAAAATTCAACGATAAGGAAAAAATAATATGTCGTGGATAAAAGATATTTTTGCACCGGAAAAAAGAACGTGGGAAGATTTTTATCGTAACCGCTGGCAGTATGATAAAGTTGTTCGTTCCACCCATGGAGTAAATTGTACAGGTTCGTGCAGTTGGAATATTTTTGTTAAGAGCGGAATTGTTACGTGGGAAATGCAAGCGCTTGATTATCCTGTTCTGCAAAATCAAGAGCTGCCGCCGTACGAACCGCGCGGATGTCAGCGTGGAATCTCGTATTCGTGGTATTTGTACAGTCCTATTCGCGTAAAATATCCGTATGTACGCGGAGTGTTGGTTGATTTATGGAAAGAAGCAAAAGAAAAATTTCCTAATGATAATTATGAAGCGTGGAAATCCATTGTTACAAATTCAGAAAAGAAAAAGAAATTGAATCGCTCGCGCGGCAAAGGAGGTTTTCGTCGTGTAACGTGGGACGAGGCAAATGAAATTATTTCAATTGCAAACATCTACACAATTTTAGAACATGGCTCAGACCGTATTATCGGCTTTTCTCCAATTCCGGCAATGTCTATGTTAAGCTACGCAGGCGGTTCGCGTTTAATGCAATTAATGGGGGGCGTAAGTATGTCGTTCTATGATTGGTATTGCGACCTTCCGCCGTCTTCGCCGGAAACATGGGGCGAGCAAACCGATGTAGCAGAAAGCGCGGATTGGTACAATTCAAAATATATTGCAACGGTTGGTTCTAATGTGTTAATGACGCGAACTCCCGATTCTCATTTTCTTGTTGAAACGCGGCATCGCGGCAGTAAAGTCGCCGTGTTCTCGCCGGATTTTTCTCAAACGTCAAAAATTGCCGACGAGTGGTTTCCAATTCACCAAGGACAAGACGGCGCATTTTGGATGGCGGTGAATCATGTTCTTCTGCGTGAATTTTATGTTAAAAAGAAGACAGAATATTTTTCAAACTATTTGCAGAAGTTTAGCGATGCGCCGTTTCTTGTTGTTCTTGAAAAGCAAAACAATGGAACGTACCGCGCCGGAAAATTATTGCGGGCAAGCCAACTGAAAGCAACAAAAGAGATTGAAAACGCCGAATGGAAATCTTTTGTGTGGGATACAAAAACGGATTCGCCGGTAATTCCTCCCGGAACTGTTGGACACCGTTGGCAGGCAAAAAAAGGAGAGTGGAATTTACGCAACATCAATTCGCTTACAGGCGAATCCATTGAGCCGGCTCTTTTCTTTGAAAAAAACATTGAACAGCTTCAAGTTGCTTCGGATGATTTTAGCGAAGGAACAACCGTTAGAACCGTAACGAATTCTGTTCCGAGCAGAAAAATTAAAACTGTTGATGGCGAAATTTTTGTTACAACAACATTTGAACTTCTTCTTTCGCAATTTAATGTGAACAAAACCGGCGATGATATTTATGAAACAAGCGAAGAAATTCTTTTTACGCCGAAGTGGCAGGAAAAATTCACCGGTGTAAATGCGGCGGATGTTATTCGTTTTGCAAAAGAATGGGGCTACACTGCGGAGCGAACCAACGGACAAGTGAGCGTCATTATCGGCGCGGGAGTGAATCACTGGTATCACAATAATTTAATTTACCGTTCAATAATTACAGCGTTAATTTTTAGCGGCGCGGTTGGCGTAAATGGGGGCGGATTGAATCATTACGTTGGACAGGAAAAACTTGTGCCGCAAGCTTCGTGGGGACCGATTGCGTTTGGCGCCGATTGGGGCGGACCGCCGCGCTTGCAAAACACTCCTTCGTTTCATTATATGCACAGCGATCAATGGCGTTACGATTCAAAATTTTCCGAAGTATGTCCGGTGAGCGATAAAGAACATCCAATGGCGAACGGACACACAGCAGATAAACAAGCGATGGCTGTTCGAAACGGCTGGCTTCCGTGTTTTCCGCAATTCAACAAAAGTAATTTTAAAGTAGTAAACGAAGCGATTGCACACGGCGCAAAAAGCGACGAGGAAATAATTTCGTATGTAAAAGAACAATTAAAAAATGGTTCGCTAAAGTTTTCAATGGAAGATGTTGATAATCCTGCAAGTTTTCCGCGCGTGTGGTTTATCTGGCGAGGCAATGCGCTTCTTTCTTCTGCAAAAGGGCATGAATATTTTCTGAAACATTATCTTGGAACTCACCACAACCAAATTGCCGATGAATGCGCGAAGGATGATGTTGAAGATGTTGTATGGCGCGAGCAAGTTGAAAACGGAAAGTTCGATTTAATTGTTGATATTAATTTCAGAATGGATTCTTCCGCGCTTTATTCAGATATCGTGCTTCCCACTGCAACGTATTATGAAAAAAATGATTTAAGCTCCACCGACATGCATTCGTTCATTCATCCTTTGCAAGCGGCAGTTCCGCCGGCGTGGGAATCAAAAAGCGATTGGGAAATATTTAAAGCAATTGCCAAAAAAGTTTCTGAACACGCCGTACGTTACATTCCCGAACCGTTGACCGATATTGTTGCTACGCCGCTGATGCACGACACTGCCGCAGAAATTGCGCAAAGCGAAGTGAAAGATTGGAAAAAAAATGAATGCAAAATGATTCCCGGCAAAACAATGGCGAATTTAAAAATTGTAAAGCGCGATTATGTAAATCTTTACAATAAATTTATTTCCGTGGGGAAAAATTTCCGCAACGCCGGTCTTGGAATTCACGGAACAACGTACAATGTAGAAGATGTGTACGACGAATATTTAAAATCGAAACCAACACATTCGTTTGGCGGAGAAATATATCCTTCGTTAAAAGATGATAAAGATGCGTGTAATATTATTTTATGGTTTGCGGCAGAAACAAACGGCGAACTTGCGTACCGGGCATACGAAACCGAAAGCAAAAAAACAGGAATTGACCACACGCATCTTGCGGAAGGCGCGCGCTCAATTCGAATTACATTTGACGATATTGCAACGCAGCCGCGCCGCACTCTTACTACGCCGTTCTGGACCGGCATTACAAACAACGGTCGCGCATATTCCGCCTATTGCCAAAATGTTGAAGAATTAATTCCGTGGCGAACGTTGACGGGCAGACAGCATTTGTATCTTGACCACGAAGCGTATATTGCGTACGGCGAAAATCTTCCGACATATAAACCGCGTGCAGAAAAAGTTGTTTTAAAAGATTTAGTAAAATCGAATCTTGACGGCGAAGCAACTGTTCTTAATTTTCTTACGCCGCACGGAAAGTGGCACATTCATTCTACAATGGGAGATACGCTGCGAATGGAAACTCTTTCGCGCGGCGTTGAACCGATTTGGATTTCCGATAAAGATGCAGAGCGAATGAACATTCAAGATAACGATTGGGTGGAAGTGTACAACGACCACGGCGTTGTGTGTACCCGCGCGGTGGTTAGTCATAGAATTCCCGCGGGAATGTGTTTTATTTATCATTCGCCGGAACGAACGCTTTCTGTTCCAAAATCGCAAGAACGAGGAAACAGAAGAGCCGGCGGACACAATTCGTTAACGCGCGTTCGGTTGAAACCGCTGTTTATGATTGGCGGATACGCGCAATTTACGTACGCTTTTAATTACTGGGGTCCGCAAGGCGTAAACCGCGATACATTTGTTGCTGTAAAGAAATTGAAAAAATTAGTTTGGTAAAAATATTTTGCCGCAGATTCGCCGAGTAAAAAATTGCGGCAACAAAATATAGGAGATTGCAATGGACGTTCGCTCGCATGTTTCAATGGTTTTTCATTTAGATAAATGTATTGGCTGCCACACCTGCAGCGTTGCATGCAAAAATATTTGGACCGACAGGCAAGGCGCTGAATATATGTGGTGGAATAATGTTGAAACCAAACCCGGCACCGGTTTCCCAAGCAAGTGGGAAGACCAAGAAAAATTTAAAGGGGGCTGGAAAAACGACGGCGATAATTTGGAATTGAATTCGCAAAACAAAGCAGATTATTTTTTTAAATTATTTTACAATCCGAATCAGCCGACGTTAAATGATTATTACGAACCGTGGACATATCAGTATAAAGAATTATTTAATTCTCCTGCGGGCGATGACCAGCCGACGGCAATTCCTGTTTCACAGATTACCGGCGAATACATTGACATAAAAAAAGGTCCGAATTGGGATGACGACCTTTCCGGCTCGCCTGAATATGCTGCGAACGATATTAATTTAGATTCGCTTTCGCCGCAGGAACGCGCGCAACTTTTAGAAGTTGAACGACTTGCAATGTTTTACCTTCCGCGCATTTGTAATCACTGTGCAAATCCAAGCTGCGTTGCGTCGTGTCCTTCGGGCGCATTGTATAAACGAGGCGAAGATGGAATTGTTCTTGTTAATCAAGAAGCGTGTCGCGGATGGCGCGCGTGTGTAACTGCGTGTCCGTACAAAAAAATATATTACAATTGGAAAACAGGAAAATCCGAAAAATGTATTTTGTGCTATCCGCGGCTTGAAACCGGACAAGCTCCCGCATGTTTTCATTCGTGCGTTGGACGCATAAGATACTTTGGCGTGCTTCTTTACGATGCCGATAGAGTAAAAGAAGCAATGAGTTCTTCTGTTCACAATCTTGTAGATGCGCAGCGAAGAATATTCTTAAATCCGTTTGATGAAGAAATACTTGCCAAAGCAAAAGCGAACGGCATTTCGCAGGAAATTTTAGATGCGGCGCAAAAATCTCCCGTCTATAAATATGTGGTGAAATGGAAACTTGCGCTTCCTCTTCATATTGAATACAGAACAATGCCAATGTTGTTCTACGTTCCGCCGATGCTTCCTGTGCTTGGGAAAAAAACGAACGATGTGTATGCAAATTCCTTAAATGGAAACGACTTTGCAGAAATGCTGGAAAACGCTCGTATTCCGTTAAAATATTTGGCAAACCTTTTCAGCGCGGGAAATGAAGAAACCATCCGCGACATTATGAAAAAAATGATGACTGTTCGAGCGGTAAAACGCGCGGAACAATTAAAAGAAGAATTAAATGAAACAACAAAAAAATTATTCCGCGAAACCGGCTTAACAGAGAAAGATGTTCAGGAAATTTATCATTTAACTGCGCTAAGTAATTTTAACGAACGCTTTGTCATTCCCGAAACGCGCCGCGAGCAGGCGATAGAAGAAATGGTTGATCCGGAATTTTGTAAAGGCAATTGCGGTCTTGGTTTTAATGAAATGCCGAAAAAAATTAGTTAAGAATCCAAAGTTATTTTTTTTGTCGTTCCAAATCTATTTCGGAATCAATAGTACGATACTTATGAAAACTCATTACGAACTTTTTGCAAATGCGCTTTCTTATCCAACAGAAAATCTTTCGCGGCAGAGCGCGGAATTGCTCGGCGCGTCTTCCGAAGAAACTGCGGCGCACGTTGAACAATTTTTAAAAACCATTTCGCAATATTCGCTGAATGAGCTGCAAGAACTTTACACACGCACGTTTGATTTAATGGCGGCGTGCAGTCCGTACATCGGCATTCATCTTTTTGGAGAAGATAATTACAAGCGCGGCGGAATGATGGCAAAATTAAAAGATGAATTTGCTCGAAGAAATTTTTCCACAGAAAATGAATTGCCAGATCATCTTACTGTAATTCTTCGCTTTCTTGCCATTGCGGATGAAGACGAATCTGCAGATATAAAAGAATATTTTTTAAAACAGCCGTTAGAAAAAATGATTTCCATTCTAGCGCCGCTGGATAATCCGTACTCGCAGTTATTACAAAGTTTAAAAATTGTTATTGAACAAAAT
>CAYXEE010000103.1:0-3739 GCA_964463935.1 uncultured Chitinophagaceae bacterium
ACCTAACCGGAAATTTTTATATTTTTTTTATACTTCTTCTCTCTTTTCTTACACTCCTTTCATTTACTTTGCGCGCTGAATTTGCAAAGTTGTTACTGTAATTTTTATGAAAGGAAAACAACTATGCTTTTCGGATTTATTATTGCAGTTTTTCTGCTTCTCTATCTAACGTACGTGTTAATAAAACCGGAAAAATTTTAAAACATTTTCTGTTTTTTACCAAACGTTTGATATAAAGAACTCACAACTGATTTCATTTAAAATATTATGATCACTCAATCTGAAATTATTCAACTGGCATTTTACATTGTTGCACTTGTTGCGCTGACGCCGCCGCTCGGCGCACTGATGGCAAAAATTTTAAACGGAGAAAAAACTTTTCTTACGCCGCTTCTCGGCTGGCTTGAAAAATTATTATATAAAATTTCCGGCGTCAATCCTTCGCAGGAAATGAATTGGAAAACATACGCGTTTGCTCTGCTTGCTTTCAACGGAGTCGGCTTTGCGGTTGTGTATCTTTTGCAAATTTTTCAAGCGCATCTTCCCTTAAATCCGCAAAACATTCCCAATGTATCGTGGCATCTGGCATTTAATACCGCCGTAAGTTTTATGACGAATACTAACTGGCAGTCGTACGGCGGAGAAACTACGCTTAGTAATTGTTCGCAGATGCTCGGTTTGGCGGTGCAGAATTTTGTCAGCGCGGCAACAGGAATTGCGGTTATGCTTGCGCTTGTGCGCGGCTTTGCCCGCAAGAATGCAGATACAATCGGCAATTTTTGGAACGACCTTGTGCGCTCCGTTGTGTATGTGCTTCTTCCTCTTTCCATTTTACTTTCCCTTGCGCTTGTAAGCGAAGGAACGGTGCAAACATTTTTTTCATATAAAACATTTTCAACGCTGGAAGGAAACACGCAGACTGTTCCGCTCGGACCGGCGGCTTCGCAGATTGCCATTAAACAACTCGGCACCAACGGCGGCGGTTTTTTTAATGCTAACAGCTCGTTTCCGTTTGAAAATCCTACGCCGTTAACAAATTTTTTAGAAATGCTTTCCATTCTGCTTCTTCCTTCATCGTTAGTGTACTCGTACGGAACAATGCTGAAATCGAAACGGCACGCCGTTGTGCTGCTCGGCGTTATGTTTTTAATGTTTCTTTCCGGTCTTGCAGTTTCGCTGTGGTCGGAATATTCCGCATCGAGCGGAACTATGGAAGGAAAAGAAATGCGGTTCGGAATTGCCAACAGCGTACTGTGGTCTGTTGCTACAACAGCGGCGTCTAACGGTTCGGTAAACGCAATGCACGACAGTATGTCGCCGCTTTCCGGCGCGGTGGAATTATTAAACATTCAACTCGGTGAAATAATTTTCGGCGGAGTCGGCGCGGGAATGTATGGAATGTTAGTTTTTATTTTGCTCACCGTTTTTATCGCGGGGCTAATGGTTGGAAGAACGCCGGAATATCTCGGAAAAAAAATTGAATCGTTTGAAGTGCGTATGGCGGCAATTGCACTGCTTCTGCCGAGCGCAGGAATTCTTCTTTTCACCGCTATTGCATCCGTTACAGATGCGGGACTTGCGGGTTTAAACAACAACGGACCGCACGGATTTTCAGAAATGCTGTACGCGTTTTCTTCAACTGCGGGAAATAACGGCAGCGCATTCGCAGGATTGAATGTGAACACGCCGTTTTACAATCTTCTGCTGGGAATAAATATGCTCATCGGCAGGTTCGGCGTTATCCTTCCGATGCTTGCTATTGCGGGAAGCGTTGCAAAAAAGAAAATTACTCCGCCGTCGTCGGGAACATTTCCAACGGATTCATTTTTATTCGGCGTGCTTTTGTTCGGAACGATTATTATTGTCGGCGCGCTGACATTCTTTCCGGCGCAGGTTTTCGGTCCTATCGTTGAACATTTTTTAATGACGAGCGGAGCAACGTATTAAGTTTTGGTTTTCACGTCATAAAAAGAAAAAAAATTCTTGAAAGAAACACCTGAAAAATACTTGTTTGTTTGTCATTCCGAACGTAGTGAGGAATCTTATCGTTGAATTCAAGAGGAAAAACGAGATTCTTCGTTGCTTCGCCCGCCATAAGCGGGCTTCGTTCCTCAGAATGACATTAAACAAGTATTTTTCAGATGTTTCTTGAAACTTAAAACTCAAAAATAAATTATTGAAAATAGAATATGAAAACAAAATCAAAAACTACAATTTTAAGCGGTACGATTACAACACGGGCATTAAAAGATTCTTTCAAAAAATTTCATCCGAAATTTTTAGTAAAAAATCCCGTTATGTTTGTTGTTGCCGTCGGCTCGGCGATAACTACGCTCTTTACATTGCAGCAGCCGACGTTATTTAATATTCAAATAACACTCTGGCTCTGGTTCACCGTGTTGTTTGCAAACTTTGCAGAAGCTGTTGCCGAAGGACGCGGAAAAGCGCAGGCAGAAGCGTTGAAGAAAAACCGTTCTCAACTTGTGGCGCGTTTGCAAACAGATGACGGCGAGAAAAAAGTTCACGCAACAGAATTAAAGAAAGGAAATATTGTTTTCTGCGAAGCCGGCGATATTATTCCGTGCGACGGAATTATTATTGAAGGAATTGCCAGCGTGGATGAATCCGCAATTACGGGAGAATCTGCGCCGGTAATACGCGAAAGCGGCGACGATAGAAGCGCGGTAACCGGCGGAACAAAAGTGCTGAGCGATAAAATTATTATCCGCGTTACAACAGAACAGGGAAATACTTTTTTAGACAGAATTATTTCTCTGGTTGAAGGTTCAAAGAGGCAAAAAACTCCGAATGAAATTGCGCTCACAATTTTACTTTCTGCGCTTTCAATTATTTTTCTACTCGTGGTTGCAACGCTTCCTCCGTTTGTTCGTTACGCAGAATCGGCGTCGGGACAAGCGAACAGCGCGCTTACATCTCTTCCCGTTTTAGTTGCTCTGCTTGTCTGTTTAATTCCCACAACTATCGGCGGATTGTTGAGCGCAATCGGTATCAGCGGAATGGATCGGCTGGTAAGAAAAAATGTTATCGCCACAAGCGGAAAAGCAGCGGAAGCGGCAGGCGATGTTGACGTTCTTCTTCTTGATAAAACCGGAACAATTACGCTCGGAAACCGAATGGCGACTGAATTTATTCCTGCGTACGGAATTTCCGGTGAAAAACTTGCCGACGCGGCGCAGCTTTCTTCGCTTGCCGATGAAACGCCGGAAGGTCGTTCCGTTGTTGTTCTTGCAAAAGAAAAATATCAATTACGCGGAAGAGAGGTTTCCGAAATTGCCGCACACTTTATTCCCTTCACGGCGCAGACGAGAATGAGCGGCGTTGATATCGGAAACAGAATTATCCGCAAAGGTTCTGCCGAAGCGGTAAAAAAATATATTGCAGAATTAGGCGGAACATTTCCTAAAGAAGTGCAAACAATTGTTGATGATGTTGCGCGCAAAGGTTCCACGCCGTTAGTTGTTGCAGAAAATTCCACCGTGCTCGGCGTTATTCAATTAAAAGATGTTGTGAAAGGCGGAATTAAAGAACGCTTTGCACAGCTTCGGCAGATGGGAATTAAAACGGTGATGATTACCGGCGACAATCCGTTAACGGCGGCGGCGATTGCTGCGGAAGCGGGCGTGGATGATTTTATCGCTGAAGCAAAACCGGAAGATAAATTAAAACGAATACGCGACGAACAGGCAAACGGAAAACTTGTCGGCATGATTGGCGACGG
>CAYXEE010000103.1:3749-7849 GCA_964463935.1 uncultured Chitinophagaceae bacterium
AAACGATGCGCCCGCGCTTGCACAGGCAGATGTTGGAATTGCAATGAACAGCGGAACGCAAGCCGCACGCGAAGCGGGAAATATGGTTGACCTCGATTCCAATCCGACTAAATTGATTGAAGTTGTTGAAACCGGAAAACAATTGTTGATGACGCGCGGCGCGCTGACAACATTCAGTATTGCTAACGATGCGGCAAAATATTTCGCCATTATTCCCGCCATTGCCGGCGGATTGTATGCGGCTTCAAACGCGGCTTCCGGTCCTCTTTCTGTATTAAATATTATGAATCTCAAATCCCCGCAAAGCGCAATTCTCAGTGCGGTAATTTTTAACGCACTTATTATTGTTGCACTCATTCCGCTTGCTTTGCGCGGCGTTCAATACCGTGCAATGGGAGCAAATGCAGTTCTCTGGAGAAATCTTTTGTTGTTCGGACTCGGCGGAATTATAGTTCCGTTTGTCGGGATAAAAATTATAGATGTTATTGTTGTTGCGTTAAAATTAGCGTAATGCGTTTTGTTCTTAGAGAAATACAAAATGCAATACCTTGCAAATTAAATTTTTGTATTAAGGATTATCTATGAAAAAATATTTTCTTCCCGCGCTTCGAATGTTGTTTGCTCTTACTCTTTTAACGGGAATTATTTACCCGCTTGCAATTACATTTGTTGCCCAAACATTTTTTCCAAACCAAGCAAACGGCAGTGTGATAGAAAAGAATGGAAAAATTATCGGCTCGAAATTGATTGCGCAGAATTTCACCGATGAAAAATATTTTCATCCGCGTCCATCGGCAGTTAAATACAATCCGCTTCCTTCCGGCGGAACAAATTTGGGACCGACAAGTAAACAGCGCGCAGATTCCGCACAGGCACGCAGAAAAAAATTTATTCAGGAAAATTTTCTCGCTGATTCTGCCGTTGTTCCATATGAAATGCTGTTCGCTTCCGCAAGCGGAGTTGATCCGCATATTTCTTTGGAATCGGCAAAATTACAAATAATGCGCGTGGCAAAAGCGCGCGGCGTAGATAAAAAAATAATTTTGTCGTTAATAGAAAAATATTCAGAACTTCAGCAGTGGAATCTTTTCGGAATGCCGCGCGTGAATGTTCTTCAATTAAATCTTGCGCTGGATGAAATACATCAATAAAATCACTGTTTTCTTTCAATATGATTTCCTCACAAGGAATTGATATATTTGCATAATGGATAATTCATTTTCATACCGTCCCGATCCCGACGCGTTGTTAAATGCGCTGAAACGTAAAGAAGAAGATTCGCAGCGCGGGAAATTAAAAATATTTTTCGGAATGTGCGCAGGCGTTGGTAAAACGTACGATATGTTGAAATCCGCACACGAAGTAAAAGCAAAAAATGTAGATATTGTCATCGGCTATATTGAAACGCACAAGCGAGCAGAAACAGAAGCGTTGGTTTCAGGTTTGGAAATTATTCCGCGAAAAAAAATTGAATATCGCGGCGTGAATTTGGAAGAAATGGATATTGATGCAATTCTTCAGCGCAAGCCGGGGCTTGTGCTTGTTGATGAACTTGCGCACACTAACGCCGCCGGAAGCCGCCACACAAAACGCTATCATGACGTTTTAGAATTATTAGACAACGGAATTGATGTGTACACCACCATCAACGTTCAGCATCTTGAAAGCCGCGCTGAAACCGTTTCGCAAATTACCGGAACAATAGTGCGCGAAACTGTTCCCGATTCTATTTTTGAACAAGCAGACGAAGTTGAAGTGATTGATATTCCGCCGGATGAATTGTTGAAACGTCTTGCGGAAGGAAAAGTGTACACACCGGAACGTTCGCAGCGCGCCGTAGAAAATTTTTTCAAAAAAGGAAATCTTACCGCTCTGCGCGAAATGTCGCTTCGGTTAACAGCCGAGCGCGTTGATCATCAGCTGCGCGATTATATGCAGACCGAACATATTACGGAAACGTGGAAATCCGGTCAGCGCATTCTTGTCGGTATCAGCGCAAGCCCTTCTTCCATTTCGTTAATTCGCTGGGCGCGGCGCATGGCATACGCCGCAAATGCCACGTGGATTGCCGTCTATGTTGAAACTTCACGCGTACTTTCCGATGCGGCAAAAATTCAGCTGGCATCAAACATAAAATTAGCCCGTGAACTCGGTGCAGAAATTATTACAACTGCTGATGAAAATGTTGCCGCCGCGCTTGTTCGCACGGCAAAACAAAACAACGCAACGCAAATTCTTGCCGGAAAAACTTCTCACCGCTCATTTTTTTCGCCGACGCTGATTGATAATATTATTGAACTAAGCGAAAATCTGGATGTCTATGTTGTCGGCGAACACGATGAAACGACACAGCGCAAACGAAAATTAAAACTGCCGGAATTTTCTTCCGGTTTGTATCAATACGGAGTCGCATCGTTCATAATTATTTTTGTCGCACTTGTCTGTTATCCGTTTTCATCGTTTCTCGGCTATCAAACAGTTGCGTTAATTTTGCTTTTGTTTGTTGCGCTTCTTCCGCTAAAACTCGGCGTTGGTCCCGTGCTTCTTGCCGCCGCAGTCAGCGCAATGGTGTGGGATTTCTTTTTCATTCAGCCGCACTTTACTTTTGAAATTGCGCTGGTGCAGGATTTTTTAATGCTCACAACATATTTCACCATTGCCATTGTTACCAGCGTTTTAACGGCAAGAATTCGCGCACGCGAACGCGCCGTTCGTTTACGCGAAGAACATTCCACCGCATTATTTACGTTGACGAAAGAATTGACTGTTGCAAAAAATCAGAATGAGGTTGCCGACTGCGCCGTAAAAAATATAGAAAAATTTTTTGTTTCCGATGTTGCAATTTTCTTAAGCCAGCCGGACGGCGATATTTTTACCAAAGCGCACGAACGAAGCACGTTTGCCGTTAACGAAAAAGAATTTTCCGTTGCCGCGTGGGTGTACTGGAATGAAAAGAAAGCGGGAAAATTTACCGACACTCTTCCTTCCGCCGATGCAACGTATTACCCCGTTTCCGGTCCGCGTTATCCGCTCGGCGTTATCGGCGTAAAATCAAAACTAAAAAACGGTAAAACTGCCGCTTCGGGGCAATTCAGTGTTGACCAAGATTCGCTTCTTCAAAATTTTATTGCACAAATTGCTTCTACGTTGGAACGCGAGCAGTTGAACGAACATGCAAAGCAAACAGTGGTGTACGCAGAATCGGAAAAATTGTACAAAACTTTGTTTAATTCCATTTCGCACGAACTTCGTACGCCGATTGCCGCAATTGTCAGTTCTTCCGAAGCGCTGGAACAGTTTGCTTCCGCGCCGAACATAAAAGATTTTGCAAAAGAAATTCACACAGCGTCAGAACGTCTGCACCGTTTGGTGGAAAATCTTTTGGATATGTCGCGTCTGGAATCCGGTCAGCTTGCGCCAAAATTAGACTGGTGTTCAGTGAACGATCTTGTTCATTCTTCGCTGAAAAAATTAAAAGCAGAATTATCGCGCCACACTGTTTCGGTTTCCATTTCCGAAACAATGCCGCTGGTAAAATTAGATTTCGGTTTAATGGAGCAAGCGATAACAAATTTGCTGTACAACGCTTCGCTTTACACGCCGGCGGGAACAACAATTCAAATTTCCACCGTTATGGAAAACGAGCAGTGCGTCATTTCCATTGCCGATAACGGTCCCGGAATTCCGCCGGAATCGCTGAAACATTTGTTTGAAAAATTTTACCGCGTTCCCGGTTCTAAAACCGGCGGCACAGGATTGGGGCTTTCAATAGTACGCGGATTTGTAGAGGCGCACAAAGGAACTATTTCGGCGCACAATCTCCCTTCGGGCGGCGCGCAGTTTACAATTCACATTCCAACAGAAACACATTCAACGGCGGCGCCGGCAAATGAATAATCAAATTTCCATACTTATTGTTGATGATGAAGTGCAAATGCGGCGGCTGCTTCGTTCAACGCTTGATTCCGCCGGATATAAAATTACCGTTGCAGAAAACGGCGCAGAAGCAATTCGACTTGCCGAAACTGCGCGCTTCGATTTGGTAATTCTTGATCTCGGACTTCCTGATAAAGATGGAATTGAAGTTTTAAAAAAACTGC
>CAYXEE010000104.1:0-5802 GCA_964463935.1 uncultured Chitinophagaceae bacterium
CTGGATTCAATTGTTCAAAACATTGACGCGGTCAGTTCTGAAGAGATTCAGAATGTTGCACAGCAATTGTTTCGTGAAGAATTATTTACAACGGTAATATTTTCGCCGCAGAATTCAAACTAACAAAACTATTCATCTAAAAAAGCGAGATGACATTATGATTATCGGAGTTCCAAAAGAAATAAAAACCAATGAAAACCGCGTTGGTCTCATTCCTGTGGGCGTAGAAACCTTACGGTCTTTTGGTCATACAGTAATTGTTGAAACCAAAGCAGGAATCGGAAGTGGATTTGACGACGCGGCGTATACTGCCGCCGGCGCGAAAATTGCAAAAAATGCAAAAGAAGCGTATCACAAATCGGATATGATTATTAAAGTAAAAGAGCCGATTAAACCGGAGTATCATTTAATTCGCCGCGATCAAATTTTATTTACGTATTTTCATTTTGCGGCAAGCAGAGAATTGACTATTGCAATGCTGAAGGCGCAGGCGGTCTGTATTGCATACGAAACTGTTCAGCGTGAAGACGGTTCGCTTCCGTTGTTAATACCAATGAGCGAAGTTGCCGGAAGAATGGCGCCGCAAGAAGGAGCTAAATATTTAGAACGAACAATGGGAGGACGCGGAATTCTTCTTGGCGGAGTTCCGGGAGTAGAACCGGCAAATGTTGTTGTTATTGGCGGCGGAATTGTTGGAACGAATGCAGCAAAAATTGCTGCCGGATTCGGCGCTAAAGTTACAATTATGGATAACAATTTGTATCGGTTGCGTCAGTTAGATGATTTTATGCCGAAAAATGTTATAACTGTAATGAGCAATTCATACAATATTCGAAAATCAATTCAATCGGCAGATTTAGTTATCGGCGCAGTATTGATTCCAGGCGCAAAAGCTCCGAAACTTATTACAAAAGAAATGTTAAAAACAATGAAACCGGGTTCCGTAATTGTAGATGTTGCGGTTGACCAAGGCGGTTGTATTGAAACTTGCAAGCCGACTACGCACGAAAATCCGACGTATGTTGTTGATGGCGTTATTCATTATTGCGTAGCGAATATGCCGGGGGCAGTTCCATTCACTTCTACAATTGCATTAACAAATGCTACGCTTCCGTATGCAGTTGAAATTGCAAACAAAGGATGGGAGAAAGCTGTTCAAACAAATAAGGAAATTAAATTCGGTTTGAATATGGTTGATGGTTTAACGACCTACAAAGGCGTAGCAGATGCTTTTAATCTAAAATACACGCCGGTTGATACAATTGTTCGATAGAAGTATTTATTCTTACAAAACACCTCGTAATTTTTTGCGAGGTGTTTTTGTTTTAAATTTCTATGATGAGTTTTTCAGCAATTTCCTCTTTTAATCTTAAACTTTTTTTTATACATTGTGTTAGAATATTGTAACACATTTACATCAACTAATACTTTATGCCGAACGTAAAAGTAACAATTGACGGAAATACCTACGAAGTTGACAACAAAAAAACCATTATGGAAGCGGCGCGCGAAAATGGAATTCATATTCCACATTTTTGCTGGCATCCAAAATTATCTCTCTCCGGTAACTGCAGAATTTGTCTTGTTGAAGTAGAAAAAATGCCGAAACTTGCCATTGCTTGTATGACGCAGGTAATGGATGGAATGGCGGTAAAAACAGCTAACGAGCGCGTGATAAATGCGCGCGAAGCTGTAATGGAATTTATTCTTATCAATCATCCGCTTGACTGTCCGATTTGCGATGAGGCAGGGGAATGTAAACTTCAAGATTACGCTTACAAATACAGCAGCGGCTTCAGCAGATTTTTTGAGAATAAAGTTCATAAACCAAAACGCGTAGAAGTCGGTCCGCGCGTTATGTTAGACGCTGAGCGGTGTATTATGTGTTCGCGTTGTGTTCGCTTCTGCGATGAAATTGTCGGCGAGCATCAATTACAATTTATTCAACGCGGCGATAGAGTTGAATTAACAACATTTCCGGGAAAACAATTAGATAATCCGTATTCAATGAATGTTGTAGATATTTGTCCGGTCGGCGCGCTGACGAATAAAGATTTTCGTTTCAAATCGCGCGTGTGGGAAATGTCGTTCACCGATTCCGTGTGTACGGGATGCGCCCGTGGATGCAATATTGAAATCGGCGTACGCAACAACGAAATTCTTCGCGTTCATCCGCGAACAAATGACGATGTGAACAGCGCGTGGATTTGCGATTACGGCCGCGTTGATTCGTGGAAAAATGTAAATGCTGAAAATAGAGTTAAAGCTCCGATGATCCGCAAAGAAGGTCAGCTTGTAGAAGTTGGCTGGGACGAAGCATTTGCAAAAGTAGCATCGGAATTAAAATCATTCAGCCGTTCTGAAATTGCAATTCTTGGTTCTGCGTTTGCAACAAATGAAGATAATTATATTCTTGCAAAATTTGCGAAAGACGTTATTGGTACGCATAATGTAGATTTTGTTCGTCATTACGAAGGTGAAGACGATACCGTACTTATTCGCTCTGATAAAACTCCTAATGCGGCGGGAGCAGAAGCAGTAGGCGTCCCGATTCGAACGGATTGAATTTTGAGCAGATAATTTCTGCGATTAAAGATGGAAAAATTAAAGCTGTATATTCTATGGAATGTAATTTTGCAAAACTTCACGGCGTTGAAGATGCGTTAGCAAAGTTAGAATTTCTTGCCGTTCATGCTGCAAATGAAAATGAAACTACGAAATTTGCCGATGTTGTTCTTGCCGCTTCTACCTTTGCAGAAAAAAATGGAACTATTACAAATTTCCAAAATCGCGTGCAGCGTATTCGTCCCGCGGTAACAACATTGGAACAAGACCGCGCTCTTGATAATTTTGAAATGAGCCGTTGGGATAAATTTGCCTCGCATAACGATAAATGGGGAAAAGGTCCTCGCCGAGATGCGCGCGCCTCGTGGAAAATTGTAGCATCAATTTCCGGATTGCTTGGAACGAAATTCAAATACAATTCGTGCAGCGATATTTTTAATGAAATTGCATCGAAAGTAGAACCGTTCAAAGGACTTTCATACTTAAAAATCGGTAAAAAAGGCGCAACTTTAAAAGAAGTAAAAGTGAATGCCTAAACGTATAATTATATGGAACAAATTTCAGTCTTAGAACCGCTTTTAAAAATTGCCATTTTAATTTTTCTCATATTACTGCCCGCTGTAACATATATCGGCGTTATGGGAGAAAGAAAAATCAGCGCGTATATTCAAAATCGAATTGGACCGAATCGCGTTGGACCGTTAGGTTTGTTTCAACCGCTTGCGGATATTCCAAAATTATTTTTCAAGGAAGATATTGTTCCCGCCGCGGCAAATAAATTTATTCATTCGCTCGCGCCGCTTATTTCCATTACCATTGCATTTTCTACGTTTGCTGTCATTCCGTTCGGCGATATTCTTCCGATAACAATCGGCGAACAGGTGTATAATATTAAATTGCAGATTGCAAATGTAAATATCGGATTTCTTTATATTCTCGCGCTTTCTTCGCTCGCCGTATATGGAATAACGTTAAGCGGCTGGTCATCCAATAATAAATATTCATTGCTCGGCGGAATTCGTTCTTCTGCACAAATGATTAGCTATGAACTTTCACTCGGACTTTCAATTATCAGCGTGGTAATGATAAATAACTCGCTTCAACTTGATGAAATTGCGAAAGCGCAGGGCGGTTATATTCTTTGGGGAATTTTACCGAATTGGAATATGTTTTTAACGCCGATTGGTTTTATTACATTTACCATCGCTCTGTTTGCAGAAACCAATCGTTTACCGTTTGATTTGCCGGAAGCCGAACCAGAATTAGTTGCAGGTTACCACACCGAATATACCGGAATGAAATTCGGAATGTTTATGCTTTCAGAATATCTGGCAATGTTTTCTGCGGCATGTTTAATTACAACGTTGTTTCTCGGCGGATGGCAGGTTCCTTATCTTGAACTGCTGAATTTATCGCCGCTTGTTTCCTCGCTGATTCAAATCGGCGCGTTCGGCATTAAATCGGTAATAATAATTCTTATGTTTATGATTGTTCGTTGGTCAATGCCGCGTTTTCGTTATGACCAATTGATGAATGTTGGATGGAAAATTATGCTTCCGCTGTCGCTTTTAAATATTGTTATTACCGGCGGACTTATATTGTTTCACATAATTTAATTTTACACAATGAATCAATATTTAGAAAAAAGCGAAATTGTTCGCACGAAAGATTTAAGTTTTTGGCAGAAAGCGTACATTCCAGAAATTTTAAAAGGAATGTGGACTGCGACAAAACAAATCTTCAAACCAAAATTTACATATCAATATCCCGAAGTGAAGTTTGAGCCGGCGTCGTCATTTCGAGGTCGTCCGGTGCTTGTTCACGAAAGCGGCGTTGAACGCTGCGTTGCGTGCGGATTATGCAGCCGTGTTTGTCCTGCGCTTGCAATTGAAGTGCAAGCCGGCGAAACAGAATTGAATAAAGAACGCTTCCCGGAAAAATTTGAAATAAATATGACGCGCTGTATCTTTTGCGGATTTTGCGAAGAAGTTTGTCCTGAAGAAGCAATTATTATGAGCAACGAATATGAACTTGCGTTTTCAAGTCAGGAAGAATCAATTTTTGGCAAAGAAAAATTATTAAAATCTGTTGAAGAAATGAAACCGCGTCTTAATTTTTTGCGCACGATGAGATAAAATTTTTTTTGAAGTAATTATTTTTTGCGCTGAGGAAATTTTCTTCAGCGCATTTTTGTTTTAAAATATATCTGTGTTAAACAATAACTTGGCAAGTCTTAAAAAAAGGAAACATATGAAAGTTGGAATTATAGGTACAGGTTTTGTCGGTTCTGCTACGGGTTACGCAATGGTTTTGCGGCATTCGTGCCGCGAACTTGTATTGATTGATATGAACAAAGCAAAAGCGGAAGCAGAAGCGGATGATATTCAACACGCAACTCCCGTTTCACATCCGGTTTTGGTTTCGTCAGGAAATTATTCTGATTTGAAAAATGCAAAAGTTGTAATTATTACTGCGGGCGTTAATCAGCGTCCGGGTGAAACGCGGTTAGATTTAATCGGGAGAAATGTTGAAGTGTTTAAAAGTATCATTCCAAACATTGTAGAAAATGCGCCAGACTCTGTAATTCTTGTTGCAACAAATCCGGTTGATATTTTAACAACAGTAACGGAGCGATTAGCAAAACTTTCCGCAGGAAAAGTTCTCGGTTCCGGCACAACATTAGATACGGCAAGATTTCGCGCGCTTGTTGCGGAACATGTGGGCGTAGATGCGCATCATGTTCACGGTTACGTAGTCGGCGAGCATGGCGACAGCGAAGTAGTTGTGTGGAGCAGCGCTACAGTGGCAGGAATGCCGATTGCAGAATTTTGTTCAGCAAGAAATATTCTTTGGAATAATGAAATTCAAAATACAATAACTGAAAATGTTCGGAAAGCGGCGTATCACATTATTCAAGGGAAAGGCGCAACGTATTACGGCATCGGCGCTGTACTTGCAAATATTACTGAAAAAATTTTGCGAGACCAGCGAGCAATTTTAACGGTAAGCGAGACTGCTGAAGAATACGGCGTTGCTCTTTCTTTTCCCCGCTTAGTCGGTGGAAATGGAGTGCTTGGAAATATTGGGCTTTCGATGAATGAAGCAGAAAAACAGTTATTACAATCAAGTGCAAATATTCTTTCCAATGCTTTATTGAGTGTGAAATTATAGTTCTAAAATCACAGTTTAGATTTTAAAATCTTAACTGTGATTGCTTTCTTGAATATTACCAATTCG
>CAYXEE010000104.1:5812-7846 GCA_964463935.1 uncultured Chitinophagaceae bacterium
TAATAAAAAAATTTTAAGGAAATTATGCTCACCACAGTTCTTTCTGCCGCAACGTATGGAATAAATGCGTATCTGATTGAAATAGAAACAAACATTGAAAACACCGTTCCCAATTTTTTTATGGTCGGGCTTCCCGATAATGCCGTAAAAGAATCGCGCGAGCGAGTTGCAACTGCAATAAAAAATTCTGCCTACACTTATCCGAATAAACGCATTACAATAAATCTCGCTCCGGCTGATGTAAAGAAGGAAGGTTCATCGTACGATTTGCCGATTGCCGTTGGAATGCTTGCATCAAGCGGACAGGTGAGCGAAGACCTTCTAAAAAATTTTGTAATACTCGGCGAACTTGCTCTTGATGGAACTTTGCGGCCGATTCACGGCGCACTGCCAATTGCAGTAGAACTAAAGAAAAAAGGAATTCGCGGAATTATTCTTCCCGAAAAAAATGCAAACGAAGCGGCGATGGTGGAAGGAATTGAAGTGTATGGCGTTGAATCACTTTCGGATACGATTGAACTGCTTGACGGCAAAAGTTCTTTACAGCCGACACGAATGAATTTGCGCGAAGTTTTTTCTGTTGAACAAAAATATCATTCTGATTTTTCTGATGTGAAGGGACAAGAAAATGTTAAGCGCGCATTGGAAGTTGCCGCCGCCGGCGGACATAATATTATAATGATTGGTCCGCCGGGTTCTGGGAAAACAATGTTAGCGAGACGGCTGCCAAGTATTCTTCCGCCAATGACATTTGATGAAAGTATTGAAACAACAAAAATTCATTCCGTAACAGGAATTCTTCCGCCGGGTTCTGCGCTTGTTGCGCAGCGTCCGTTTCGCTCGCCTCATCACACAATTTCAGATTCTGCGCTTGTTGGCGGAGGAACAATTCCGCGCCCGGGAGAAATTTCTCTTTCGCATCACGGAGTTTTATTTTTAGATGAACTTCCTGAATTTGCGCGAAATGTTTTGGAAGTAATGCGTCAGCCGCTCGAAGATGGAAAAGTTACAATCAGCCGTTCAAAAATGTCCGTAGATTTTCCTGCAAATTTTATGCTTGTCTGCGCAATGAATCCGTGTCCATGCGGCAATTATGGAAACCCGAATCACGAATGCACTTGCTCGCCGATGCAAATTCAAAAATATATGGCGAAAATTTCCGGTCCGTTAATGGATAGAATTGATATTCATATTGAAGTGCCTGCAGTTAAAGTTGTAGAACTAGCACAGAAAAAACCAGGAGAGCCGTCAACTTCAATTCGAGAGCGGGTAATTGCCGCGCGGGAAATTCAATTGAGTCGTTTTACAACTCATCACAAATACATTTACGCAAATGCCGGAATGCAATCAAAAGAAATTCGTGAGTTTTGCAAGATTGATTCCGCTGGTGAAGAACTTCTTAAAATGGCAATGACGAAACTCGGACTTTCTGCCCGCGCGTATGACAGAATTTTGAAAGTTTCCCGCACTATTGCAGACCTTGCAGGAAGTTCTGAAATACGAACAGAGCATTTAAGCGAAGCAATTCAATACAGAAGTTTGGATAGAAATCTTTGGATGTAAAAGTTTATTCATTTGTAAAAATGCAGGTACCTTTGCCCATCAGAGAAAAATTAAAATGTAATGTTGGCACCGAATCCCATAAGTTTAAAATTAAAATATAATGTAGGCACCGATGCTCATCGGTGTAAATTAAATGTATGAAGACACGAACGCCCATTCAGACAATATATGAATAGATTGTTATGGAATATACGGGTTTGGGAACGGATGGGCATCCGTTCCTACAAATATTTACAGAACGCATAAACAATGGAACGCACGGGCGTGCGTTCCTACGAATTAATAAATAACTTTGTTCAATGGATATTCAATAATTCCTTCAGCGCCGTTTCGTTTTAATTGCGGAATAATTGCGCGGACAATTTTTTCTTCGATAATTGTTTCAATCGCAACCCACTCAGGATCTGAAAGCTGAGAAATTGTTGGCTTGCGCAATGCGGGAATTAGCGATGTAACTTTTTCTAAATCTGT
>CAYXEE010000105.1:0-7840 GCA_964463935.1 uncultured Chitinophagaceae bacterium
TTGGAATATTTCCCTCGTATCCGGGGTTTCTCCAATCAACTCTTCTGCTTGAAGATATTATGGTACCTATTTGAGCCAATATTAAATTATTGAAACACAGTACAAACAACGTAAAGAGGTAATATTTTTTCATAATCAATTCCTATTTTGAGAGTTTTATATATCAAAAATAATTTTAATCGCGTTTATACCAAATATAACGTTTGCCATCTAATTGTAACGGTAACTTAAAATATGTACCAACATCCCGCATTGTAATTCCATCGGTGAAATAAGTATAATTGTAATAAGGAAATAAAAATATTCCTGTAAACGGAATAACACTTAGGCCAACAAATTTTTTTGCATTATTCCAACCAAAAGTTGGTCCCACATCCATTCCTAAAAGTAAGTATGAATACTCCACACCAAAATGTAATCGAGAAAAATCTCTACTATAATCATAATCAATCACAAATCCGTAATGATGTGAATTTGAATTAATTTCTTTTTTTATCATCACAAAAGAAAACTCTGTTCCAAAAATAAATCCACCGCCGTTTCCAATAACATAGCCAATTTTAATTCCTGGATTTACAAAATAATGCGTTTTAACTTGGCTATAACTTTCAATAAATAAAAAGAGAAAAAAGAAAATCCATGTGCATTTCGAAAATAATTTTAACTTAATCATATTTTTACCTTTCTTTTGGTATTATGGTTTTCAGGAATAACTTATCACACAAAATAAATGTAATAACTAGTATGGCTATGATTGTAATTTGCTGACGTTATGCAAAAAATAAAAACGCAAGCGAAATAAGAAGTACATTAGTCTTGCTATAAATAGCCCTCTATTCAAACCGCCTTATTCGCTTATGTTAATGCGATCTGTTTCAAAAATTTCAGACCAACATGCACAAAAACATCTGAAACGTATAATCGGAATATCTTTTGCGTTTGAGACAATCCTGTTTAGTAAAACTTTTAATTTATCGCCAAGTTTACACCGGCATTCTAACGAATTGCGCTAACGCCGAATTCATCCCTTCGGGAACTACACAAAACAATTTCTGAGTTTTTGTGTCCGCTGCATTTTTTACGATCGAGTTAACAAAAATATTTTTTAGGTTCGTGAATTATTTAAAGCGTACAGTTAAAACCATTTGTAGCTTTGCAGCATCTAAATTCGCCGGCTGTTGCAAACCTATGTATGCATTGCCGCAGGCAAAGTATAGAAATTTTGTGGAGCGTTGCTGTTGTAAGTAACTTTTAATTCTGAGCAAGTTAGAGCAACGCTGTCTGAATGTATTTACAATTTATTTACTATTAAGTCAACAAAAACATCTCCAATCGCAAATTTATTTTTTATACAGCTTCAAATTCTTTTCATCTTCCTTTGTAGCAGGAACAATGCTCACCGCCGCTCCGCCCCCTGCGGCAAGCTGTAATTTCAAAAGAGTTTTATTGTTGACTAAAAATTTTTCAATACTGTATGCCGTCGGATTTTTTTCCCAATGCGCGTCTTTGCTGTCGGCGTAGATTGTTGCAACGTAATTTTTTTTCTTGTCAAGAAAATTTAACGGTACCGTTGTGATGCGCGGTTTTTCATCGGTAATTGCGCCGAGAAACCAATTTTCGCTCTTTTTTGCTTTGCGTGCAATTGTTACATACTCTCCCGGCTCCGCTTCAAGAATTTTTGAATCGTCCCAATCCATCGCAACGTCTTTTATAAATTGAAACGCATCGGGAAAGCGTTCGTAATTTTCCGGCAAATCCGCCGCCATGTGCATCGGGCTGTAAAACACAACATACAGCGCAAGCTGTTTTACCAGCGTAGTATGCACCTGCTCTTTTTTATTCGGATCGTAGTAATTCATTTTTATTTGGAAAATTCCCGGCGTGTAATCCATCGGTCCGCCGAGCATGCGCGTAAACGGAAGAATTGTCTCGTGATCCGGTTTGTTGCCGCTGCTCCATCCGTTAAATTCGTTGCCGCGCGCCGCTTCGCACGCAAGCCAATTGGGATACGCGCGGTGCAGTCCTGTTGGACGAACCGGTTCATGCGCATTTAACAAAATTTTGTACTGCGCAGTTTTTTCTGCAACGCGAATGTAATGATTTACCATCCACTGCCCGTCGTGAAATTCTCCGCGCGGAATAATTCTGCCGACGTAGCCGGTTTTTACCGCATCATAACCGAACTCTTTCATAAAGCGGTATGCGCTGTCCATTCTCCGCTCATAATTTGTAACGGAAGAGGAAGTTTCGTGATGCATAATTAGTTTTACATTTTTTTCTTTTGCGTATCGTTGAAGTTCTGCAACGTTAAAATCGGGATACGGCGTAACAAAATCGAACACATCTTCTTTCCATTGACCGAACCAATCTTCCCAGCCGACGTTCCAGCCCTCTACAAGCACGCCGTCGAATCCGTGTTTTGCGGCAAAGTCTATGTAGAATTTTGTCCGCGCCGTTGTAGCGCCGTGTCTGCCGTTCGGTTTTAATTTTTTCCAATCCGTTGTTGCAAGCTGAACATTGTTTGTATCGGAGTAATTCCAAGAACTTTTTCCTACGTGCAATTCCCACCAGATGCCGATATATTTTTGCGGTTTAATCCATGAAACATCGGAAATTTTTGACGGCTCATTTAAATTCAAAATCATTTTTGATGCGAGAATATCCGCCGCGTTATCGCTTACAATTATTGTGCGCCACGGCGTTTTTGCCGGCGTTTGCAAATACGCTTTGTTGCCGACTGCATCCGGCGCAAGCGCGGAGGTAAGCGTGAAATTTTCTTTATTGATTTCTACGCACATTGCAGGATAATTTACAAGCGCGGCTTCAAAAATGCTGATATACAAACCGTCCGCAGATTTCATTATGACGGGAGTTTGAATAAAATTTTTTCCAATCACGGTGCGCGTAGAAATTTCATTTGCAGACATTCCCGTTGTTGCATCAACATCGGCAAGCGTTGTTTCGTGATACTCATATTCGTTTGTATCAAAATCTCCCGGAATCCAGAATGCTTTGTGGTTTCCTGCAAGATGAAATTCCGTTCTTTCGTTTGTAACGGTGAAATACGTTAAAAATTCCTGTTGTGGAAATTCATACCGGAATCCGAGTCCGTCATCAAACAAACGGAACGTAATAATCATTGTTCTCGGCTTGTTTGCCATTTGCGTCATCGTAACTTTTAATTCGCGGTAATTGTTTCGGATTGTTTTCACTTCGCCGAGAACAGGATTCCACGATTCATCTACCAGCGATGATTCTATTTTTGCGACGACAAAATTTTCTAACAACGGCGTTTGCTCGCGCAGGTCAATTCCTAATTTGCTCGGCAGAATAACCGTTTTTTTTCCCAATGAAAGTTGATACATCGGTTCACGGCTCTGCGTAAGAGAAAACGTGAGCGAGAGTTTTTTATTCGGAGATTGAACTGTTTGGGCGGAAGAAACACCAAATATAAAACATAAAAAAGCTATGCCAATAAAAACGTTTTTCATACTCACCTTTTGTAATAATAGTGTAACGCAAATGAATAATAGAGCGTTGAAAACGAAATATCCGTTTTTTCAGTTCTTGCTGAAACATATCCAATTTCATAACTGCTAAAAAAATTACTTCTTTCGGAATGATTGTAATCTATGCCCGCGCCGATAGAAAAAGACGGAATCTTTTCACCAACATTTGTTTTCTTATCGCCAATACTTACAAGTCCGCCCTGTAAAAAAAGATACGGTTCTGTTTCTTGAATTTCATCAAAACGATATTTTCCTTTCAGCGCAAAGTTAGAAAGATAAATATTGTTGATACCGAAATATCCGGCTATACCCTGCAGCGAGTACGTATCATCCAAACACCATTGTATGCTGATTCCAAATGGAAGCATCGCCGCCTGTGCGCCAAACCCCAGCAAGCGATTTTTAAAACCCGGATTGGTATAATCATTTTCATAAAACGATTGAGAAAATATACATTGGCTGAAACAAAACACAAGCATAACCAAAAATATTTTTTTCATAATTATTTTCCTGTTAGCTGTTTCAATACTTTTTTTCCGCGGGAAATTATTCCGCCGCTGCCGTACGGAAGCATTTCTTCTATTACAAGTTTAATTTCGTGTTTTAAATCCGGCTGCTGCTGCGCAATATTTGCAAGAACCGTCATTGAAAATGCTTTTACCGCAACAGCTTCCTGCGGATTTTTCAAAAATTCAAAACAAAGATTTACAACTTTCCCTTGTAATGATTTTGGAATAGAAACAAATTGCAGCGTTCGCACAACATTTCGCTTTACGGCGCCGGGCGCGTTTGGCGCTGATGCGCCGGCAATAATTTTTTTAAGCCATGGAACAATTAACTGCGGATGTTTTTCCGCGCACATAGAAAACAGCCACGATGCGCGCAGCACAATCTTTTCATCATCGGAAAAAAGCAATTGCATCAGTTCTTCAAATCGTTCTTTGTCTTTTCCAATCCACGCAACAATTTTTAGCGCATGAAATTTTGAATAGCGATGATAAATTTCAAGCGGAAGATTCATTTTCGGATAAATGTTTTACCAATTCTTTGTAGAGCGAATCCGGATGATACGGCTTCTGTATAAATCCGCTCAGCCCGCCGATGCCGAAGAGTTCCATTGCGTGCGATTCGGAATATCCTGAAGAGAGAACGACTTTTACGTTCGGATTTACGGCAACTAAACGTTTAAAAGTTTCCTGCCCGCTCATTTCCGGCATAGAAAAATCGAGCAGAACAACATTTATTTTTTCTTTATACAATGCAACGCCCTCTTCTCCTCTCACAGCAGAAAAAGTTTTTATAGAATGTTCGCGCAAAGTTTCGGCGACAATTTCTATTATCATTTCTTCGTCGTCTATAATTAGCACGCCGCCGCCGGCGCTTTTTGTTTTCGCAATTGTTTCGGAAAACTCCGGCTGCTTTTGTTTGGAAACAGGAAAAGCAATGCGAAATGTTGTTCCGGCATTTTCAACACTTTCCACACTGATTCCGCCGTTGTGCCCGACAATAATTCCCAGCACTGCGGCAAGTCCGAGACCGCGTCCTGTGAATTTTGTTGAAAAGAACGGATCGAAAATTTTTGTTAGCGTTTCTTTGTTCATTCCGCATCCGCTGTCCCGCACTTCGATAACAACATAATCTCCCGATGCAATTGCAGAACTTCCGGACATCCAATCGGCGGCGGCATTTTCGATAATATGTTCAACAGAAGTTGAAACAAGAACTTGTCCTTGTTTTTTTCCTATGGCTTCGCTTCCGTTAATAATTACATTCATAATTACTTGTTGAAGCTGTCCTGCGTCGGCTTCGATATGCGGAAGATTGGGAAGCGGCGAAAATTTTAATTGAACATTTTTTGGAATGGAAACTTCAAACAGATGAATATTTTCCGAAATAAAATCGTTGCAGTTAATGTTTGAAATAATAAATTTTCCGCGTCCGGAATATGCAAGAAGCTGGCGCGTTAAATCGGCGGCGCGCTGCGCGGCGGCTTCTAATTTTCGAATATTGTTGGATGCGGAATGATCGGCGCCGACTTTGTTGAATGCAAGAGAAGCGTGACCTAATATTGCTTGAAGAATATTGTTAAAGTCGTGCGCAACGCCGCCGGCAAGCACGCCGAGCGATTCCATTTTTTGCGTTTGCAGCAGCGCTTGTTCGGTTTTTTTCCGTTCGGAAATATCGCGCGAAACACCGATGATTTTGTCCGGCAAACCTTGCTCGTCAAAAATTAAAACGGTAGAAACTTCCGTCCACACTATAGAGCCGTCTATGCGGGGCTGTTCAAGTTCCAGCAATTTACTTTGAATACTGAAAGCGCCTTGCACATTGTATTTTAAAGCGCTCGAAAGCTGTTCCGTTATTTTTTGAAACGATTCCGGCGTGAAACTTTTTTCAATCGGCTCTGCCATTACTTCTTCAGGCGTATATCCGCGCAGCAGCAATACAGAAGGACTAACGTACGAAAACTTCATCGTCTTCATGGTAATAGTCCAAACAACATCGGTCATATTATCGGCAAGAAGTTTATATTTCTGCTCGCTTTCGCGCAGCGTGTCTTCTCCCTTTTTACGCGCAACGGCGACTGCAACATGTCCGGCAATTGTCTCTGCAAATTCTAAATCTTCTTTATTCGGCGTTGTTTCTACGGGATAATAAAGCATAAACTTACCGCACAGTCTTCCTTTGTAGAGCAGTGGAATAAACACAAGAGCGCGAATTCCTTCGGAGAGAATTTTTGGACAAAGCTGCTGCAGAGAGGTTTCCTTTTCTACATCGGGAATTACTATTGTTTGAATATTGCCGTCGCTTGGTTTCCACGGCGAATGTCCGTCTGCAAATTTTCTGTATGAATCCGAAAGATTATGCCATGCTTTAAAGTGCGGCGAACCGTTCTCATCGCTTAGTAAAATTGCAGACCGTTCTGCATTGAGGGAGTTTTCTAAAATTGTTAAAGCATAGTCAAAAATTTTTTCAAGATCGTTTCCTTGCGTTACTTCAACCATTAAACTGTTCAATGCTTTTATCTGCGAAATATTTTTCTGCAGAATCTGTTCGTCTTGTTTTTGTTTTGTGATATCTGTAAAAACGCCGAACGAACCGGCTACTTCGCCGTTAATATCGGTTAACGGAGCGCCGCTGACATATACCCAGACTTGTAAACCATTTTTTGTGCGCAATGGTAAAGTGTATGTATCGGTGCGTTTGTCTTTTCTTCGTTCATTTGCATTTTTTACTACATCTGCATCCGCGGGTTCAAGCAATAATTCATAACCGATTTTCCCTATCAGTTCATTTCTGTTGTAGCCGGAGATTTGGCAGAATTGGTTGTTTGCGTACAAAATGCGGTCGTCGTTATCTACTTGAAGAAGTCCTTCGCTCATTCCTTCAACCAGCGTGCGAAACCGTTGTTCGCTTTGCCGCAGCTGCTCTTGAGAGTTTTTCCGTTCGGTAATATCTTTTATAAAATTTGTCGCCTTAACAAATTTTTCGGAATCATCATATTCAAAATGCGTTGTCTGTTCAATCCAGAATTTTTTTCCTGTTTTTGTTTGAACCAAAAACTCCAGCAGCATATCGGAGCGTTTTTCCTTTACCCATCCTTGAAACGTTTTCTTTACCCACTCTCGGTGTTCGGGCGCAACAATACGAAATGCAGAAGTTTTCAGCAGTTCGTTTTCATCAAAGCCGCCCATAAGAAGCATGCCGGGATTATAGTATGTAAAAATTGATCGGCTGTCCGCTTCATAATACGCTTGATGAAGGTTTTCAACTATTTCGCGGTATCGTTCTTCGCTGTTACGCAGTTCGGCGTCAGATTTTTTCTGTTTTGTAATATCCTGCACTGCGCCGTGAATTCCCACAAATGTATTTTCTTTTTCATTCCATATCGGATGGGCATACACGCGCACCCAGCACAACTCGCCGCTTTTTTTAATCGTCCGCAGTTCGGAAACAATTTTTTGGTTTTGGCTGAGCTTATTAAAATCCTGCATATCAATTTCAACATCGTCCGGGTGCAGAGTTCCGCGCCAGCCGCCGTGCGCAACATATTCCTCTTTTGTGTATCCGGTAATTTTTTCAAACGCGCCGCCGAGCCATTGGTGCTGAAGTTTTCCTTCATTATCTAAGTACGAAGAAAACAGATAGTCCGATGTTACATCCGAAATTGCGCGATACCGCTCTTCGCTTTTTTTTAATTTCGCCGTAGTTTTCTCTACAAGCTGCTGCAAACGAATTGGCTCGCGCGCAATAAAAAAGGTTAACATTCCGCTGAGAAGAGCAAACAATACGCCGATTCCGAGAAACGGTAATGTTTTTATTCCGGCAGA
>CAYXEE010000106.1:0-7765 GCA_964463935.1 uncultured Chitinophagaceae bacterium
TGCAGGAGCAAAAATATTAACGCACTGCAACACCGGTGCGCTTGCAACAGGCGGAATAGGAACTGCGCAAGGCGTAATTGTTACTGCATTCCGTCAAGGTAAAAAAATTGCAATATTTGCCGATGAAACTCGTCCACTGCTGCAAGGCGCGCGATTAACAGCATGGGAATTGATGCGCGAAGGAATTGATGTAACGCTGATAGCAGATTCTATGGCGGCGTGGACAATAAAATCTAAAAAAATTGATTTGATAATTACAGGCGCGGATAGAATTGCAGCTAACGGCGATACGGCAAACAAAATAGGAACTTATTCGCTGGCAATTCTTGCGAAAGAACATGGCATTCCGTTTTATATTGCCGCTCCGACTACGACGATTGATTCAACAATTTCCGACGGCGGCGGCATTGTTATTGAGGAACGAAAACCTGAAGAGATTGTTGAAAGTTTTGGAATTAGAACTGCGCCGGAAAATGTTAAAGTATTTTCTCCGGCTTTTGATGTAACGCCTAACCGATATATTTCAGCAATTATAACTGAAAAGGGAATTTTGTATCCTCCGTTTTCTGAATCAATAAAAAAGGGGACGGCGTGATTGAAGAAACGGAAGCTATTGTTCTTCATGCAATGAAATACGGCGATACAAGCAAGATTGTAACGCTGTACACAAAAAAGTTCGGTAAGATAAAAGTAATTGCAAAAGGATCGCGTAAAGCCAATGCCAAGTTCGGTTCATCGCTTGAACCGATGTCGCATACATCAATTGTATTGTACAAAAAAAAGACGCGCGATTTGCATTTGCTTTCAAAATCGGAAATTGTTACGCCGTTCAAAAAATTAAATTCTGAACCGGAAAAAATTTTTGTCGGGCTGGCGGCTGTTGAATTGGTGAATACCGTAATGCACGATGAAGAACAGAATGAGAAAATATTTTTATTGTTTGTAGAAACATTGAAAGCCATAAACGCGGCGGCAAAAAATGAAATAAATTATTTTATACATTTTTTGCTTAACATTGTTACTCTATTCGGCTTTAGAATGGCGATAGATGAATGTTCAATTTGTAAAAAACAATCGCAATCGGAAGATATTGGCGCCGCGCTGTTTCAGCTTTCCGGCGGAAAAATAGTTTGTTTGGAATGCTCCGAATCGCATAATTCGAGCGGCATGAAAATTTCAGCCGGCGCGCTAAAATCGCTGAATAAAATAAATATTTCGCAATTGGCAGATTCGACAACGTTAACATTGTCAAATTCTATTAAAAACGAAATTCTTAATGTATTGCAAATGTATTTACGGTATCACTTTGAAAACAGCAGAACTTTGAATTCGCTTTCATTGTTATACAAGTAAATAGTTATAAAAAAAATCAGGAGAGATAAAAATTATGAAACGATCTGTTTTTGCAGCGCTGTTTTTTATTGTTATTGGAATAATTCTTGGAGCCGTGCTTGTAACGGATTTTGAAGGAATTCCGCTCGGCAAAGCGCAGACGAAAGAGATTAAACTCGGCGCTGAACGAAAATCTTCGCAGCCAAACATAGATTTAAAAGCGGCAAATGACGCATTTGTTCGAGTCGGGAAAGAAGCTACACAATCCGTTGTGTATATTGTAGTAACAACCAAAGCAAAGAAAAATCCGCACGGCGAAGATTTTTTTAGATTTTTTCCCGATTTCAAATTTAAAATGCCGGATGAGCAACAATCGCAAGGAAGCGGCTCCGGCGTTATTGCTACAAGCGATGGATATATTCTTACAAACAACCACGTTGTTGCAGAAGCGGCGGACAATGGCATTGAAGTTGTACTTACCGATACGCGCCGCTTTAAAGCAAAATTGATTGGAACAGATCCGCTGACCGATGTTGCAGTAATAAAAATTGAAGGAAATGATCTTCCGGTAGCCGCGTTTGGAAATTCTGACGATGTGCAAGTCGGACAGTGGGCGTTAGCAATCGGCAATCCGCTCGGGCTTAATTCTACCGTTACGCTCGGAATTATCAGTTACATTGGCAGAAGCATTCGAATTATTAATGACAGCTACGGCGTTGAAAATTTTATTCAAACCGATGCCGCAATTAACCCCGGTAACAGCGGCGGCGCGCTTGTAAATATTAGCGGCGAAGTGATTGGAATAAACACAGCTATTGCTACAACGAACGCTCGCTATCAAGGGTATGGATTTGCAATTCCGATAAATCTTGCAAAAAGCGTTGCAACGGATTTAATAAAATACGGAAAAGTTGAGCGCGGTTACATTGGCGTGCAAATTTCTGCGGTTGATGAAACGCTTGCAAAAGCAAACGGACTTACAAAAGCAGAAGGAGTTTTTGTTCAGGATGTTATTGGCGAAGCGGCAAAGCAGGCGGGAATTAAAGCAGGAGATATTATTTTAACTGTAGATGGAAAGCCGGTAAATCAGCCGAATGAATTGCAAGCGTACGTTGCAACCAAGCACCCCGGCGATAAAGTGAAAGTTGAAATTTGGCGCGATGAAAAGAAAATTGAAAAAATTGTTATTCTTAAACCGCGCACGAATTCTAAACAACTTGCTTCAAATGAAGAAAGCGGCGAAGATGCGCCGGCTGACGACGGCAAATCGAATAAATCTGTTGCGTTTGAAAAACTTGGATTCAGCGTTTCAAAAGCAGATAATAAGATTGTAAAACAGCGGGAAGTTTCAAGTTCAGTTATCGTTTCCGAGTTAAAACAATTTGGCGAAGCCGCCGCGCGAGGTTTGCGCGTTGATGATATTATTCTTGAAGCCGACAGAAAATTGGTTTCTTCCGTTTCTGACTTTGAAAAAATTGTAAAATCTAAAAAACCGGGCGATGCATTAATGATGCGCGTAAAAGATGCCGGCGGCGCTACGCGGTTTGTGGCGGTAATGATTCCCAAAGGATAAAGTTTTACGCTATATTTTCTAAAAAACTCTCGAAGAAATTCGAGAGTTTTTTGTTTTAAATGAAGTAAGAAACAATTTTTTTTTATACATTAAAGAAAAACAATTTTTCGTTTTATTTATGATACGTTATTACACAGCCGGCGAATCACACGGTCAAGCTCTTGTTGGAATTGTTGAAGGAATTCCGGCTGGACTTGAAATTTCTTCCGAATATATCAATCATCAACTGCGGCGCAGACAGCAGGGATACGGACGCGGCGGACGAATGAGAATTGAAACCGACACAGTAGAAATACTTTCCGGCATACGCTTTGGTAAAACACTTGGTTCGCCGATTGCGCTTATGGTTCGTAATAAAGATTGGGCAAGTTGGACTGAGAAAATGTCCGTTGAAGGAAGCGGGAAAAATATTGAAAAAATTACTCTGCCCCGTCCCGGTCATGTGGATTTAATCGGCGCAATGAAATACGGATTTGACGACATTCGCAATGTTATTGATCGCTCCAGCGCGCGGGAAACGGCAATGCGCGTTGCGTGTTGTACTATTGCAAGAAAACTTTTGCACGTTTTTGGAATTGGAATTGGAAGCCATGTGCTTTCTATCGGAACTGTTGAAATTAACAATATTGAAAAAATTGATGCGCAAATTTTGAAATTGATTTCTTCTTCTTCAGCATCGGCGCTTGCAGATGCCGGCGATAAATCTGAAGTAAGAATTCTTGATAAAAAAACAGAAGAGCGGGCAATTGCGGCAATAAAATTGTGCAAGAAAAAAGGAGATACGCTCGGCGGAATTTTTGAAGTGATAATTTCCGGCGTGCCGGTCGGACTTGGAAGTTATGTTCATTATGATAGAAAATTAGACGGGCAGTTAGCGCAAGCCCTAATGTCCATTCATGCAATTAAAGGAGTTGAAATCGGCGATGGGTTTGATAATGCGCGGCGCTTTGGTTCGGAAGTTCACGATGAAATTTTAAAAGATAAAAAGGGAAATATTGTTCGTCCGACAAACCGCGCGGGCGGACTTGAAGGGGGCGTAACAAACGGCGAACTTCTTGTTTTACGCGGCGCGATGAAACCAATTTCAACTCTTGCAAATCCGTTGCGCACGGTAGATATTAAAACAAAAAAAATCACTCAATCGCGGTATGAACGCTCAGATGTTTGCGCGGCGCCAGCCGCAGCGGTTATTGGAGAAGCTGTTGTCGCTCCGGTTATTGCCAATGCGTTTATTGAAAAATTCGGCGGCGATTCGATGAAAGAAATTACAAACAATTTTCTTCGACGCAGAACAACTATTTAATTTTTTCGGGAGAGAGAATGCATATTGCTGAAATTCTAAAACAGCACGGACCACATTTTAGTTTTGAATTTTTTCCTCCAAAAACTGAAGAATCTTCTTCTGTATTATTCAATTCAATACAAGAACTTTCGCCGTTACAACCTTCTTACGTAAGCGTAACGTACGGCGCAGGCGGTTCAACCCGTCAATTAACGCACAACCTTGTTGTTCGTTTGCAGAAAGAAACGCAGTTGACTATCGTTTCGCATCTTACCTGCGTTGATTCAACAAAAGATGAAATAAAAAAAATTTTAGAAAAGTATTATGAGAATGGAATTCAAAATATTATGGCGCTGCGCGGAGACCCGCCGAAAGGACAAAAAGAATATTTGCCGATTGAAAATGGATTTACTTACGCATCGGAACTTGTAGCATTTATTAAAAAACATTTTCCCGGAATGGGAATCGGCGTTGCCGGATTTCCGGAAGGTCATCCAAATACTCCAAATCGTTTACAGGAAATTGACAACCTAAAAAAGAAAGTTGATGCCGGCGCCGATTATATCTGCACGCAATTATTTTTTGAAAATCGCGATTTTTACGATTTTTGCGAACGCTGTGAAATTGCCGGAATCAAAGTTCCTATTATTGCCGGCATTATGCCTGTTACTTCACGCAAGGGATTTGCGCGAATGGCTGATCTTGCGCTTGGCGCGCGCTTTCCGGCGAAACTGCTTCGCGCCGTTTCCCGCGCCGAAGACGACGATTATGTTGAAAAAGTCGGCGTGCATTGGGCTACGCAGCAAGTTATGGATTTATTGGACCACGATGTTGCCGGCGTACATTTCTACACACTTAATCGTTCTAAACCGACTTTGAAAATTTACGAATCGCTCGGCGTTTCTTCGTCGGAAAGTCTGCGAAAATCTGCAATGCCGCTGTGATATGAAATCGAAAAAAAATATTACCGACGAACTCATCGCTGTATGTAAAAAAGTAGAATCAAAAGGATTTGTTGCTGCAACAGACGGAAATATCAGCGCGCGGCTTTCCAATGGAAATATTTTAACAACGCCAACAATGGCGAATAAAGCGTTTGTTCGCGCAAAAGATTTGGTTGAACTAACGCCGGAAGGAAAAATTGTTTCAAAAAATAAATTTCCGTCCAGCGAAATTAAAATGCACCTTGCAATTTACAATCGGCGTCCCGATGTAAATGCTGTCGTTCACTGCCATCCGGTATTTGCTACGGGATTTGCAGCGGCAAGAGTTTCCATTCCAAACGGAATTTTTCCTGAAGTTGTTTTGGGAATCGGCGAAATTCCGCTGGCGGAATATGCTACGCCTTCAACTGAGGAAGTTGTAAATTCTATTTTGCCGTATGTAAAAAAATCTAACGCAATTTTGCTTTCAAATCACGGCGTTGTTACGTACGGGAAAAATCTTTGGGATGCATATTTCAAAATGGAAAAAATAGAACAAATTGCGCAGATGATTGTTGCTGCCAGAATGCTCGGCGGCGAAAAGAAATTATCGAAGAAGCAGATTGAAAAATTATCAACGCTACAGTTCAAAAAATAATATGAAAAAAATAATTGCCTTTGTGCTTTGTCTTTTCTTATTTAGCATTTCTTTCAGTCAGAAAAAAAATTCCGATAAAATTTTAACAAAAAAATTAGAAACTCTTGCGCAAAAAGTTCGCGGTACGGTTGGAATTTATGTCCGTCATTTGAAAACCGGAAAAAGTGTTGAAATAAACGCCGACAGTTTGTTTCCTACGGCAAGTATGATTAAAATTCCAATCTTGATTGGAGTAATGGATAAAATTGAAAAAGGAGAATTGAAATGGGATTCTACGTTAGTGTATAGAGATTCATTGTTATATCCCGGCGAAGATATTGTGGGCGCGTTGAAAGATTCTGCAAAAATTTCATTAAGCAAAGTTGCAATGTTAATGATTACAACCAGCGATAACACAGGAAGTTTGTGGCTTCAACGTTTGGCTGGGACCGGAACGCGAATAAATGAATTGATGGAAGAGAATGGATTCAAATTTACTCGCGTAAATTCCCGCACGCCCGGCAGAGAAGAATTAAGAAAACTTTACGGCTGGGGTGTTACAACGCCGCGCGAAATGGCGGAACTTGTTGTAAAAATCCGCGATGGGAAAATAATTTCTCCGTGGGCAAGCGAGCGAATGTATAGAAATCTTTGCAGAATTTATTGGGATGGAGAATCGCTCTCGGAAATTCCGCCGTACATTCACGCGGCTTCTAAGCAAGGAGCAGTTGACAAATCTCGTTCCGAAGTTGTGCTCGTTAATGCGCCGCACGGCGATTATGTGTTTTGCGTAATTACAAAAAATCAAGAAGATGAAAGCTGGACAACTGAAAATGAAGGATATATTCTTTTGCGCGAGGTTTCAAAAACATTGTGGCAGTATTTTGAACCGAAAGACAAGTGGAAATCAATGAAACAAAGTCAAGAATTATATCATTGAACCATATTTACATTGAATCATTGTATGTACCAGTCAGAAGAATTAAAACTACGAACAAAAAAATTTGCCTTGAGAATAATTGCAATGTATAAGTCTCTGCCGAAATCAGAGGAGGCAAAAGTTATTGGTAAACAGGTCTTGAGATCGGGAACTTCAGTTGCGGCAAATTATAGAGCTGTATGCAGAGCAAGGTCAAAGGCAGAATTCATTTCTAAAATAGGAATTGTATTAGAAGAAACCGATGAAACTGTATTTTGGTTGGAAATTCTGGTAGATTCAAAAATAGTAGATTTAGAAAAAATGGAATTACTTCAAAAAGAAGCAAACGAGTTGCTCGCAATTTTTGCAGCATCATATCACACCGCAAAGTATGGCGGGAAAAAATGAATCAATGAATCAATGAGACAATGAAGAAGTTAACTGTCGGCGTTTTATTCGGCGGGCGTTCTGCGGAACACGAAGTTTCGTTAGTTTCAGCCGCTTCAATTATTAACGCATTAGATAAAAACAAATACGAAATTCTTCCGATTGGAATTACAAAAGAAGGACGCTGGTTGAGCGTTTCAAATTCTTTACAGCTATTAAAAGAACGGAGTTCGGTAGAATCATTTCCAGAACATGTTTTGCTTCCCGACCCGCGAAAAAAATCGCTCGTTAATATCAGCGGCGCGTTTCCACTTACGGCGCAAAAAATTGATGTGATTTTCCCTGTTATTCACGGAACATTCGGCGAAGACGGAACAATTCAAGGTTTGTTTGAACTTGCGGATATTCCGTATGTCGGCGCGGGCGTGCTTGGTTCGGCTGTTGGAATGGATAAAATTATTGCCAAACAATTGTTGCTGAATGCAAAAATTCCAACCGCACCGGGAATTTGGTTTTCGTATTTCGATTATGTAAACGATTCAAAAAAATATATTATTGAAATAGAAAAAAAATTAAAATATCCCTGCTTTGTAAAACCGCCGAATCAAGGCTCAAGCGTGGGAATCAGCAAAGCGCATAATAGAAAAGAATTGATTGCGGCAATTCAGCTGGCGGGAGAATACGATAGAAAAATTCTTGTAGAAAAAGCCGT
>CAYXEE010000107.1:0-7757 GCA_964463935.1 uncultured Chitinophagaceae bacterium
CGAAGGAATCCCTTCGGGACGGGCATGACGAACTTACTTTTTTAGGCAATTTTTTGATTTTGCGTAACTTCAGTTACTAAATCAATTATAACAATGTCTGACATCTTCTCGGCAAAAAAAAGGAAATCATAAAATGAACAAAATTCTTATTCTTGGCTCCAATGGTCAATTAGGCAGAGCATTTACTGCAAAACTTAGCAAACTGCAAAAACAATTTATCGCTCCTCCAGAAAATGAATTTAATATTACAGATTTTGCATCAATTAAAAGTGCAATTGAATCTGTAAAGCCGTCCGTAATTATCAATTGCGCCGCATATAATGCTGTTGATGATGCAGAAGTAACTCCTGAACCGGCATTTCATATCAATCAAAAAGCGGTAGAAAATCTTGCAGAGATTTGTCAGAAGCAAAATATTTTTCTCGTGCATTACAGCACGGATTATGTTTATGATGGGAAAAAGGGAAATATTTATGTTGAATCAGATACTCCAAACCCATTAGGAAATTATGGAAAAAGTAAATTTGCCGGCGAGCAATCTATTCAAAATATTTTGAATGAGTATTTGATTTTTAGAACAAGCTGGGTTTTTGGCGACGGCAGACAAAATTTTATTTTTAAGTTCCGTTCATGGACAGAGAAGAATGAAATTCTGAAAGTAAGCGCTGATGAAGTTTCTATTCCAACATTTACTGAAGATATTGTTGATGGTACATTAAAAGCAATTGAAGAAAGAATTTCCGGAATGTATCATTTAACGAATTCCGGTTATGCTTCCCGATATGAATGGGGAAGAGAAATTGCAGAAATCTTAAAATTAAAAAATATCATCATTCCCGTTCCGATGAGTTCATTTCAAACAAAAGCAGAACGTCCGGGTTTTTCTCCGATGTCGAACGAAAAAATTTCTAAAGAACTTGGGATTACAATTCCTGATTGGAAAGATGCGGTAAGAAGATTTTTGATGAAATAAAAATATTAGACCTTGCAGGTTTCAAAAACCTGCAAGGTCTTTACTTTTATTTCTTTCTCTTCAATACTTACTTAACCTTTGCAAATTTTCCCGCCTGACTGCTTGCGGGCAGGTCTTTATTCACGCGGTTGTAAGTTTTTAACGGCAAGCCATAGATTTTAATAAATCCTTCCGCTGCTGTGCGGTCGAATTTATCTTCAATTGAATATGTTGCAAGCTTCATATCGTACAAAGAAAATGGCGAAGTGCGTCCTGCAATTTCTATGTTTCCTTTATACAATTTCAATTTCACCAATCCTGTAACATTTTTTTGTGTTTCGTTAATGAAACCATCTAACGCTTTTCGAAGAGGAGAGAACCACGTTCCGTTGTAAATAATATCTGCGTAATCGTTTGAAAGTTTTGCTTTGTAATGCATAACTTCTTTATCAAGAGTTAAGCGTTCTAATTCACGGTGCGCGAAATGTAACGTTACTGCGGCAGGCGCTTCATATATTTCGCGTGATTTAATTCCAACCAAACGATTTTCAACAAGGTCAAGACGACCAACGCCGTTTGCGCCGGCAATTTCATTTAAGCGGTGAATTAATGCTACGCCATCCATTTTTTGACCGTTTAATTTTACCGGAACGCCTTCTTTGAATTCAATCGTAACAAATGTTGGTTTGTCTGGCGCGTTTTCCGGCGCTACGGTGCGTTGATATGCATCTTGCGGCGCTACTTCCATCGGATCTTCAAGAATTCCGCATTCAATACTTGTTCCCCAAATATTTTCGTCAATTGAATACGGACTTTCCTTTGTAGCGGAAACCGGAATTCCATGTTTCACACAATAATCAATTTCTTCTTCGCGCGATTTAAATTCCCATTCACGAAGCGGTGCAAGAACTTTCAATTCAGGAGCAAGCGCCATAACGGAAACCTCAAAACGTACTTGATCATTTCCTTTTCCGGTACAGCCGTGAGCAACATGCGTGCATTTTTCTCTTTTAGCAATTTCAACAAGCGCCTTTGCCAGCAGCGGTCTGCCAAGCGATGTAGCCATAGGATAATTGTGTTCATACAACGCGCCTGCTTTTAATGCGGGGAAGATGTAATCATAGACAAATTCTTTTTCTAGATTTTGTACGAAAACTTTTTTAGCGCCGGATTTGTACGCTTTTTCTGGAACTCCGATCAATTCTTTTTTCTGTCCGAGATTTCCGGTTACGGTAACAACATCGGCATTGTATTTTTCTTGAAGCCATTTTACTATGACGGACGTATCAAGTCCGCCGGAGTATGCAACGGCTATTTTTGGTTTTTTCATTCTTATTTTTTTCCTTTATAGATAAATGAGTATTGTCATCTTCGTTATTTTAATTTTTAACTGATGTTACGCAGAAAGAGAAAAGTCAACGTCATTCCCGCATGTTTTTAGCGGGAATCTATATAATGGTTGCCCGACTAAAGCATTTTCCAAAGGGATTCCTTCGGAACGGGCATGACGAACTTACTTTTTTAAGCGTTTTTTGATTTTGCGTAATCAGTTTTTAAATAACAATTCTTTAATTATTTTTTGAAGTTGAGAAATTTTTTTGGTTGATGATGGCGTAACAAACACTGTGTCGTCGCCGGCAACAGTTCCAAGCAATAACGGATTTCGAAGTGAATCTAAATATGAAGCTACTCCCTGCGCTCTTCCCGGAAGCGTGCGAATAACAATCAATGATTCGTTTGCATCAACGGTAAGAACTTCGCGCAGTAAAATCGGACTTAAATATATTTCTTCGTTTGCGGGATTTAAAGTGTAGCGCAAACCGCCTTCAGTGTGAATGCGGACAACTCCGAGTTCTGCAAGATCGCGCGAGAGTGTTGCTTGTGTTGCATCGAAGCCGCGTTTGTGAAGCAGCGTAGAAAGTTCTTCTTGACTCCCGACTGATTGCTGTGAAATAATTTCTTTTATGGCAAATTGCCGCTGCGATTTATTCATAATACAAGCTCAGTTCCAATTCCTTCATCAGTAAAAATTTCAAGCAAGAGAGAATGTTTTTTTCTGCCGTCAATCATGTGAACTTTGTTTACGCCGGAATGAAGCGTAGAAAATGCCGACTTTACTTTCGGAATCATTCCACCGTTAATAATTCCTTGCTCTAGTAAGTTTTCTGATTGAGATTCTGTAAGCGACGATATCAATTTATTATTTGCCATTACTCCTTCAACATCGCTAAGGTACACAAGTTTTTCAGCTTGCAGCGCCGAGGCAACCGCCGCCGCCGCTAAATCTGCATTCACATTATAAATAGTTCCATCGTTACCAACGCCGAACGGCGCTATTACGGGCATCAGTTTATTTTCCATAAGCATTCTAATAAACTGCGTGTTAACTTCTATAATATTTCCAACAAAACCGATATCTACGCCCGCTTCAAAATATTTTTCTGCTTTTAATAAATAATTATCAACGCCGCTGATACCAATTGCATCGCCGTCGTTTAAGTTTATCATTGTTACAATCTCTTTATTTATTTTTCCTGCTAGTACCATTTGAACAACTTCGACCATTTTTTTGTCGGTAAATCTATGCCCGTTTACAAATTGTGTTTCAATCCCGAGTTTATATGCAGTCTCAGTAATTTCTTTTCCTCCGCCATGAACTATAACAATATTAATCCCGATTTTTTTTAGAATTGTTACATCTTTTGAAAAACGCTCTTTTAGCTCCGTATCTGTTTGTGCGGCTCCGCCGTATTTCACAACAAAAGTTTTCCCTTCGTATTTTTGAATGTATGGAAGGACTTCAATTAAAACTTCTTCTTTGGTTTGGTTCATAAATAAAAATTCCAAAATTACAAGATTAAATAATTACAAAAATGATATAATTATCGCACGCAAAGATGTGAAAGAAACTAGAATTCCTTTACGTGAGATTTTTAGCTTCGGTAGGAAGCATTGATTCTAACATATTCAGCAGAAAGATCGCATGTCCAAAATGTTGCTGAATGTTTTCCGCTATGCAAGTCCACGGTTATCCTAATTTCTTTTTGTTCGAGAATATTTTTTGCTAACATTTCCGAAAAACTTATATCATAATGTTGACCGAGAATTCTAAGATCGTCGAAGAAAATTTCTGCTTTGTCGGGATTAAAATTTATTCCTGAACGTCCTACGGCGGCAAGAATTCTTCCCCAGTTTGCATCTTCGCCGTGAATTGCAGTCTTTACTAATGATGAATTACAAATTGTTCGGCAGGCAATTTCAGCATCAGTTTTCGATTTTACACCTTTGACTGTTACTTCAAGAAATTTTGTAGCGCCTTCGCCATCTTTAATAATAAGTTTTGAAAGAACAATCAATACATGTTCAAGCGCAAAGTAGAATTTTTTGTAATTGTTATCTTCAGATTTGATAAGTTTGTTTTCGGCTTTTCCGTTAGCGAGAATAATCGCCATATCATTAGTACTTGTGTCGCCATCAACAGTTATACGATTAAACGACATAGTATTTGCATGCGAAAAAGCTTTTTGAAGCAATGCGTGAGAAATGTTCACATCCGTTGTTATGTAGGCAAGCATTGTTGCCATATTCGGCGCAATCATTCCAGAACCTTTTGCAATTCCGCCGACACGAACCGGCGTTCCTTCAATTTCAATTTCCACGGCGTATTCTTTTCGAAACGTATCCGTTGTTAAAATTCCATCCGCTGCATCAAGATTACCGCCGCGGTCTAACACTTTTGCCGCCTCATAAATTCCGAGCGTTAATTTATCCATTGGCAAAAATTGACCGATAACGCCTGTTGAAGCCACAAGTACTTGTGATTCTTTAATTCCTAACGCAGAAGCGGTAGTTGCAACGGATTGTTTTGCGTTCATCATTCCGCGTTCGCCGGTGCAAGCGTTTGCGTTACCGCTGTTAATAAGAATTGCCTGCGCAGTTTTGGATTTCTTTAATTGTTTCTTGTCGAGCGTAACGCTTGCGGCGACAGTTTTGCTTACCGTAAAAACTCCCGCCGAAAATGCCGGAACATCTGAATAAATAAGCGTTAAATCTTTTTTCTTTTTCTTAATTCCGCAGTGAATACCGGATGCTAAAAATCCTTCTGCCGCGCAAATACCGCCATAAATAATTTTCATTTGGGATTTTTCTTTTTTCATAAATCAATTCTCTGTGTCGTTGTATTTGAACGGTAAAAAATAGTGCACTATTGATATTTTATTCTTCAAAAATTATTTTTATTGCTGAATTCAAGGCTAAGATTCCTCACTTCGTTCGGAATGACAAAATAAAAAATATTTCTTTTTTCATATGTCTATACTCTGCGTCTTTGTGGTGAAAAATTAAAGTAGCGCCGTTGATTCTTCAAACCCAAACATCAAATTCATATTTTGAACCGCTTGACCAGCCGCGCCTTTAACAAGATTATCAATTACAGAGAAAACAAGCAGTTGATTGTTTCGTTCATAAATTTTCCAACCGATATCAATATAGTTTGAATATTGCACATGTTTAATTTCAGGAATGGAATTTCCAATAAGTCTTACAAATGGAGAATTTGAATAATATTTTTTGTAAGCCATTTCGATTTTTTCGCCGGACAAACCTGCTGTTGGAATTGTATAAATTGAAGAATAAATTCCTCGTGTTATTGGAATTAAATGTGGAACAAAAGTAATTGTAGATTTTTGTCCTCCAAAATTCTGCAACACTGTTTCAATTTCCGGCGTATGCTGATGAACGCCGACTTTATATGCTTTTACTGATTCATTTACTTCTGTAAAAGAAATATCAACTGATGAACTTCGTCCAGCGCCGGAAACTCCAGATAAAGAACTGATTGTAATTCCGTTCGATTCAATTAAATTTTCTTTCACTAACGGAAGCAAGGGAAGAAGCGAGCTTGTTACATAGCAACCGGGATTTGCAATCAATTGTGCCGATTGAATTTTCTCTTTATTCCATTCAGGCAAGCCATAAATTGCGTTGGGAAGATATGCCCCGGCTTTATGTTCGTGCTTGTAATATTTTTGGTACAGAGAGGTATCTTGTAATCTAAAATCGCCGCCAAGATCAATAACTTTTTTTCCGGCATCAATCAATGCGGGAACATAATTCATCGCTTCGCCGGAAGGGAGCGCAATAAAAATTAGGTCGTTCTTAAGAACTTTTTCTATTGCATATTCTTCATATACAAGATTTACAACATACGTTGAACGAAACTTTGGATACAACTCATCAACCTTTTTACCGGCGGATGAATTTGCAAATACTTTATTTATTGTAATATTCGGATGGCGCAAAAGGATTGAAAGTAATTCTGCTCCCGAATATCCCGATGCGCCAATAATTGAAATTCTCTTTTTCATAAGTGCATAAATATACAGCTTAGTGAATAATTATGCAAGAAAAATTTTCGGTATTTTTTGGACGAATGTAAAAACTATGCTTCGACTTCGCTCAGCAGTACAGATTTTATTTTAGAGAGCTTCTCTAAATATTTCTGTAAATTGGTTGGTATTATGTTCCTGCGAATCTTTGGTCTGTTTATTTCATTAAAAAATATTTTACATGTTCAAGATTTTCAAAATCAGCATTTTGAGTCTATACGATTGTATTGGCGGAAAGGGCAGTGGCATAGATTAAACTATCTGCCATTGGTATTTTGTAGTGCAGAGAGATTTTTGCGGCGTGAAGAGAAATTGCTGACGTTACGGAAAGTACTTTTCATTGCTGCATAAAACTTACTGCTTCTAATGCTTGTTGTTCATTCCGTTCTAACGAAATTTTCTTGAATACTTCATAAATATTAATTACACTTACAAAAAACTCTTCACTGTTTTCTATTGCCGGAGCAAATTTCTGTTCATTGTTTCCATCAACGAAATATTCTAACCATGCACAAGAATCTACGAGATTCATACGCGATCTCTTTCGCGGTTGATTTGGATATCAATTCCTTTCAAAAATCCTCGTTCTTCTTTTATTTCCTTAAAGGGAACAAATTTTATTTTTTCGCCGATCTGAAATAATTGGAGTTTTTGCCCGGGATGTATTTTTAGTTTTTTCCGAATTTCTTTTGGAATAAGTATTTGGCATTTAGACGATACAGTTACAGTTATCATAATGATTTTAGTAGTATATTTTATGTAATTGTTATACAGTTAAATTAACGATAGTAAAAACGTATGTCAATTTATTTTTTAATATACGGTTTATAATGCACCGATTTGTATTTCTTCAAAAAGAACATTTTTCAGGCGAATATTTTAACAACGATGAATGATTGTTCCATAACAGGAACATCCTTCCGCCAAAAAACGCGGCGGACAGGTTCGGATGTTTCCACGATGATTGATTGAAGTAACGTTCGGAAGAACGTTCCATATAAAAAGAACGTCTTTTCAGACGTTCCCCCAGGGAATTATTGTAGAACGTTCATTTTTCATAAAAAATTATACCGGCAAAAATACCAAACGAACAATTAATTGAAAAATATTTTCGGGTAAAGAAAGAATTAGTTTATTGTAAAAAATATTGAAGGGGACGGAGTGCATTGCTGGCGGGTGAAGTAAAATATTGAAAACCTCTGAAAATATTTTTTAAAATGCCTTGTAGTTGAAGCCCATTGTAAAGATTGACTCCAACTAATCCGTACAAAGATAAAACAGACTACGACTGTAAGTTAAGGGCACCTTGAAAAACTTACAAATAAATTTTCTCGCAGATCACAAAGTGATGGCTTTGCCAGATGCCAAGCCGCAAAAAATAATTTTTAAACAATAATTTGCGCCTGCCGACACGAACC
>CAYXEE010000108.1:0-7653 GCA_964463935.1 uncultured Chitinophagaceae bacterium
CGCGCTTTGTACAAAACCGTGGAAATCGGTCAGGCAATACCGGAAAAATTATTTCAGGCGGTGGCGCAGCTGCTTGCATACATTTATAAAATGAAACAGACAACAAAACGGATAGCATCATAATGGCATCGCTTTCGCTTCCATACAACAACGCGCACAAACAAACGCTTCTTACGTTCCTCGGAAAAAATTCCGACATCGCTCTTGCAATCGGCGTAATTTTAATTCTTGCGCTTATGATTATTCCGCTGCCGGCGATTATGCTCGATGTACTTCTGACGCTGAATATTACCATTGCAATATTAATTCTTATGGTGTCGTTATATATCACAAGTCCGTTAGAGCTTTCTGTTTTTCCGGGGTTGCTTTTAATACTTACAATTTTCCGGCTTTCGCTTAATGTTGCTTCTACGCGGTTAATTCTTGGCGAAGGATATGCAGGCGATGTAATACAAGCATTTGGTTCGTTTGTTGTTCAAGGAAATTACGTCGTTGGGTTTATTATTTTTATCATTCTCATTCTCATACAATTCATTGTTATTGTTAAAGGCGCTGGAAGAATTTCCGAAGTAGCCGCTCGCTTTACGTTAGACGCAATGCCCGGGAAACAAATGGCAATTGATGCGGATATGAATGCCGGATTGATTACGGAAAACGAGGCGCGCGAGCGCCGCGCGTTAATTGCACGCGAAGCAGAATTCTATGGCGCAATGGACGGTGCCAGCAAATTTGTAAAAGGAGACGCAATTGCCGGTCTGTTAATTAACATCGTCAATATCATCGGTGGATTTATTATTGGAGTTGCGCAAAAAGGTTTAAGTTTTACCGATGCGCTGCAAACCTATACGCTGTTAACTGTCGGCGACGGTTTGGTAACGCAAATTCCCGCGCTTGTTATTGCTACCGCCGCCGGAATGGTTGTTACGCGCAGCGGTTCGGGAATGCAGTTGGATTTGGAAATGCGCGGACAATTATTCGGTAAACCGAAAGCGTTAATGATTGCTTCAGGTACGCTCTTTTTGTTTGCAATTGTTCCGGGACTTCCGACAATTCCATTTTTAATTTTGTCCGGTATAACCGGAACAGCAGGATACTTTGTCGGTCAGGCAAAACAAGAATCTGAAAAAGCTGCACAGCAAATAGTTGCTGCGCCAGCCGGAGAAAAGAAAGAAGAAAAAGTTGAAGATTATGTTCAGGTTGATGCGCTGGAAGTGGAAATCGGCTACGGTTTAATTCCTATTGTCGATGAAGCGCAAGGGGGAGATTTATTTAACAGAATCATAAATATTCGCAAGCAGCTTGCGTTAGATTTGGGTATAGTAGTTCCCTCAATTCGCGTACGCGATAATCTGCAGCTTGATCCGAATGAATATATAATCAAAATTCGCGGCAATGTTATAGGAACAAATACTCTGTATATGGATCGCTTGCTTGCAATGAATTCCGGATCAATAACTTCCTCTCTTGAAGGAATACCTATTATAGAGCCGGCATTCAACTTACCGGCAATGTGGATTGCACCCGAAACGCGCGAAGAAGCCGAGTTGATGGGATTTACGGTTGTAGAATCTTCTGCCGTACTTTCAACCCACCTGCAGGAAACATTGCGCAGAAACGCAGACAAAATTTTAAGCCGTCAGGATACAAAAAAACTTATTGAGAATCTTAAAAAAGAATATCCCGCAGTTGTGGAAGATTTAACTCCCGAACTTCTTCCTACCGGAACGGTGCAAAAAGTGCTGCAAAATCTATTGCGCGAAGGAATTCCAATTCGCGATTTGGTTACAATTCTTGAAGCATTGGTAGATTATGCGCGTGTAACAAAAAATGTCGAAGTGTTAACGGAATATGTTCGTCATTCAATGTCGGAAACGATTGCACGATTATATCAAGATGCGCGAGGAGCGATACATACCATTGCAATGGGTCCGCGGCTTGAGCAAATAATAACAACTGCTCTGCAAAATCAGCGCGAATCAAGTCCGAGCTTAGGACTTTCGCCGTCTGTAATTGAAACAATACACAATTCATTAACATCGTTAATAGAAACTGCAACAGCAAACGGATTTCAACCAATTGTGCTGTGCGCGGCTACAGTTCGGCCTTATTTTTATCGGCTTATTCACACAACATTTGCAAATATTTCGGTTCTCTCGTTTACAGAACTTCCGGCAGAAACAGAAATTGAATTTATAGGAACATTGGAGATAGAAAATGCGAATTAAAAAATATACTGCGGCAACGCTTCAAGAAGCTGCCGCGCAGATGAAAAAAGAACTCGGACCGGATGCCATTATACTCGGAACGCGCCGAGTTGAAAGCGGCGGCGTTATGAATTTTCTTAACAAACAGCTGTTGGAAATTACCGCCGCAGTGGACGACCATCCGGCGCAGTCGTCAAAAGCGAAACAGGCGAAAGGTTTTACTCCTTCTGCAAATGAAAATTATTCGCATAAACTTTCTCCGAAAAACGGCGCCGCCGTAGTAAACGAATTAGAAACAATGACGAAAAGGTTTTCCGATTTACAGACGAAAGAAGAACCTGCGGTAAAGAAAAATTTTGCTGCGGAAAACAGCTCGCTTCTGCAAGATATGGAAGAAGTGAAATCTACGCTGAATGAAATTGTACAACATATTAAATATTCCAAAATGCCTGCAATGCCGCCGGCGCTGCAAAACGGGTATCAGCATCTTATTGAAAACGATGTTGATGAAAATCTTGCCGCCGATATTGCGCAGTCTGTTTATACAAAACTCGATGAACGTGAATTGCACAATATGCTTACTGTAGAAAATGAAATTCTTCATACAATTACATCATTTATAAAAACGCAAAAAACAGAGGAAGCGAAATCAAATAAGCAAAAAATTATCGCGCTTGTAGGTCCTACAGGAGTTGGAAAAACAACAACAATTGCAAAATTAGCAGCAATTAAAAAATTAAAAGATTACAAGAGCATCGGATTGATTACCGCCGATACGTACAGAATCGGCGCAATTGAACAATTACGAACATTTGCAAGCATTGCCAGCATTCAAATGGAAGTTGTGTATCGTCCTTCGGAAATGGCGGAAGCTGTAAGAAAATTGAAAAACCGCGATGTAATTTTTATTGATACGGTAGGCAGAAGTCAGCGCGCAAAAAAAGATTTGCTTGAATTAAAAAGATTTATTGACGCCGCCGATCCTGATGAAATTCATCTTGTATTAAATACAACAATGAGCAGAAAAGTCTTACTGGATGTTGTAGAGCGTTTTTCCATAATGAAGACGAATTATTTGCTTTTTTCTAAAGTAGATGAAGCATTATCGCTTGGAAATATTTTATCGATTGCTAAAAAAACCGAATTACCAATTTCTTATGTAACTACCGGACAAGCCGTACCAGATGACATTTTAACCGCCGAACCGCTGAAAATTGCACATTTAATATATCCCGGAGTTGCGGCGCATGCGTAGCAATACAGATATTGCCGATCAAGCATCGCAGCTTCGCGCGCTTGTTAATTCGCAGTATCAAACGTATGATACCCGGCGACCGTGTAGTATTTCCATCATCAGCGGAAAAGGAGGCGTTGGCAAAAGCATGATTGCGGCAAATGCCGCCATTGCGCTTTCGCAGCGAGGTAAAAATGTTCTGCTTATAGATGGTAATTCAAATCGAAGTTCGCTGGATATTTTATTTGGAGTTGCGCCGAAAGAGCGGCTTGGAAATTTTTTACGCGGTGAAATTGAATTTGATGAAACGGTTTTTCAAGCGCTTCCAAATCTTTCGCTGCTTCCGGCAAGTTCAGGCGAACATCAGTATCCGCCCTTTGCAGAAGAAACGGCGCGCCGCATTATTGAAAATACATTTTCGCACCCGGCAAATTTTGATTTTGTTATTATTGATACTCCTTCAGGCATAAATGAAGAAGTTCACAGTTTTTCTGCGTTGTCGGATGAAACAATTCTTGTCTCTACATCCGAGCCGACTTCGATTACGGATACGTATGCGGCGGCAAAAATTCTTCTAACCAAGAAACCAAATCATCCAATGTTTCTTCTGCTGAACAATATCATTGCTTCGTTCGATGCTGAAGATGCCGTAATGAAATTAAATCTTGCAATGGAACATTTTCTGCAATACCGAATAAATTATCTTGGCTTTTTACCGAACGAGAGCATTGTCATTTCTTCCATTCAACAGCAGCGTCCGTGGAAATTACAGAACGCGAATTCTGCAATTTCTATCGCATTGGATTCGATTATTGAAAAAATTATCTCACGCAACACACAACGTATTAACAAGGTGAACCATGAATAAACTAATCTTCCAAATCGGCCTGTTGGCTTTTTTTATTGCGTTGGCTGTATTTAGCCTTCAATCAATTCCCCTTTTCGAGTCAATAATAAGGGCTTTTATTATTTTTGTAGCGGTTGAACTGGTTTTAGGATTTGGAATAGTTCTTGTAGTATGGAATAGCGATGACAAAAAACGCAATGCGGAAAAAGATGAACACAACAGCAGCGCTCGGCAAAAAATTCAGCCGCAAGGCAGTCAACCGTAACGTAAACGCAGAAATGAACTTTAAAAAATGAGTCGTCCACAAACATCGCAGCTTTCAGCGTATCAAGAAGAATTATTTTACGGACATTTGCCGATGGTTAACAATATAGTTCAACGGCTGGGAAGTTTTACATCGCGAAATTTTGCCGCAATTGAAAAAGAAGATCTTATTCAATGCGGGTTAATCGGTTTAATGGAAGCGGCAAAAAATTACGATGATAATAGAGGCGTGTTGTTTGCAACCTACGCCGCCCGCAGAATTAAGGGAGCAATACAAGATGAGTTGCGGCGGCTGGATTTTGTGCCGCGCTCTGTGCGCCGCAGCGAAAGAGAAGGCAAAGCGTTAACGGCAAAAATTGAGCAGACAACCGGAGGAAACATTGATTTTACCGATGCTGCTGCAATACTCGGAATTTCTGAAGATGAATTAAAAGAAAAAATACATTCAACTTCTGCCGAAGGTTCATTGTTTGTTTCTCTTGATGAAATAACCGGCGATGATATGACGGAAATAGCGGACGATGAATTAACGCCCGAAGAAGAAATAGAAAAAAATGAGCTGAAAGAAAAATTAGCGGCTGCAATACAGCAATTGCCCGATCAGCAGCGAATGGTAATTCTTCTTTATTATTATGAAGAATTAACATTAAGAGAAATCGGCGCAATACTTCATATAACAGAATCGCGCGTTGCGCAAATTCACAAAGCAGTTCTTGAATTGATGCGGGCGGCTGTGCGCTCGGTTCATGGAAGAACAATAACCGCCGGTGTGCAACTATGAAACCCGAACAAATTCGAGAAAAAATAAAAACAATTATTCAGCTTCCCGCGCTTCCGGCAATTGCTATGGAAGTAGTTGAACTGGTTGATAATCCTAAAACAAGCGCGTCAAAACTTGGAAAAGTAATCTCGTCCGACCAAGCATTGACCGCAAAAGTATTAAAAATTGCAAACTCTCCGTTCTACGGATTTCCGAAAAAAATTTCTACAATTGATTTTGCAATTATTGTTCTTGGTTTTGACGCATTAAAAGAAATTGTCATAAGCATTTCGCTTATTAGTTCGCTGCAGCGAAAATCGGATAAATACTTCGATCCGAAATTATTCTGGGATCACTCTATCAGCGCCGGCGTTGTCGGCAGACGGCTGGCGCGCGATCTTGGTTATAGAATTAGCGGCGAAGTATTTGTCGCAGGTCTGCTTCATGATATGGGAATTTCTGTTCTGCACCGTTATTTCGAATCGGAATTTATGCGCATTATAGAACTTGTGCGCGAAGACGGCTTATCAATGCTTGAAGCAGAAGAGGGAGTGTTGGGAGTAACACATGCAGAAATCGGCGGATGGTTAGCAGAACGGTGGAATCTGCCCGATCACTTAATTGAAGCAATTACATTTCATCATACGCCGGCAAACGCAAAAATTAACCGCGAATTAGTTTCATTAGTGCATTGTTCAGACGTTATTGCCAACACTATTGCGTCAACGCCCTTTTCGTTTGACAACGATGCAGCGTTTGAAAAATTTTCGCTGGAATTATTAAATCTGAACGATAGCATGGTGCTTGAAGAATACATTCAAACATACCGCGGCGTTATTACCGCCGATGTTGAACAAATGGCAGCGGCAATGTGAGCAAACAATGGAAACTGTACAACGAAAAAATAGAACAGAATTGTTAGAAGAAGCGCTGCCGCACTTTGAATCGTTTATGGAAAGCCGCGAACGATACATTCATGCATTAGAGCAGACCATAAGTTTATTAAAGAAGGAAAATCGCCAACAGAACAAAACAAATTTCGATATTCGCAGTTCAATTGACGAGCTTGTTGCAATGCAGCGGCTTTCAAACTGCATCAGCACCGCTGTTTCGCCGCACTCAATATTAAGCACGCTGATTGAATTGACAAAACAGGTAATCAGCGTTGACGGCGCGAATATTTATTTGTTAGACGAGCATCAGATAAAACTCAGTCCAATAATTGTAAAAGAAAATGATGTTCTTCATACAGAAGCGCAGGAACAATTAGAATCCGGAATTGTTGACTGGATTTTTTCAGAAAAGAAAACCGTCATTATTCCAGACTTGAAAAATTTGCTTGGAAGCGAGGCGGCAAAAAATTTTGTAATTGTTCCGCTTCTTATACGCAACATTGGAATAGGTATGTATTTAATTCATACGAATAAACAGCAGGAAGATTTTTCAAATCAAGATATACAGCTTCTTTCCGTGCTTGCCAATCAAGCGGCGGCGGGAGTAGAAAACTGGCGCACGTACGAGCAATTGAAAAAAGCGAATCAAGAATTAAAAGCTTCCGAAGCGCAAATGATACATACAGCAAAACTTGCGGCTATCGGCGAACTTGCGGCAAGCATTGTTCACGAAATAAAAAATCCGATACAAATTCTGCTGCTGCAAGTAGAAGCGTTAAAAATAAACACGCTTCCGCATCAGGCGCGTACAATTATGGCAAATCAGATTGTGCGTTTAAGCGAAATTTCAAAACGATTAATGAATTTTGCGCGTTCGGCTTCTTCCGAATTTTCGCTTGATTCAATTTCTGTGAACAAACCGATTCTTGACGTGGTAGAAATGGTGCAGATGGAATTTAAGAACGAAAATATTACGTTTGATCTTCAATTAGATAATAAACTGCCGCTGATGAAAGGAAATGCAAATTATTTGCAGCAGGTTTTTCTCAATTTTACCATCAATGCGCGCGATGCAATGTCCGACGGCGGAAAAATATCAATTTGCTCGAAAACAGAAAACGAAAAAATCGTTGTATTGTTCTCCGATACAGGAAGCGGAATTCCGAAAGAAAAATACGACGATATTTTTAAACCGTTTTTTACAACCAAAGCAGAAGGAAAAGGAACCGGACTCGGGCTTTCGATTTGTAAAAAATTATTGCACAGCATAAAGGAAAATTGAGCGTTGAAAGCGAACTCGGCATAGGCACAACCTTTATTATTTCTTTTCCAATAAACAGTTAATGGATAACGAATGAAGCGGACAGCAATTCAAATTATAATTTTTCTTTTTGCGCTTTCTCTTTACGGAACTGCGCAAGAAATACAGCCGCAGAAAAAGCGCGCATATA
>CAYXEE010000109.1:0-7599 GCA_964463935.1 uncultured Chitinophagaceae bacterium
AACTATAAAATATAATGGCGGGCAGGTATATAATGGATGCCCGACTAAAGCATTTCCCAAAGGGATTCCTTTGGAACGGGCATGACGACTTTACTTTGTTAGGCGAATATTTTTTCTGCGTAACTTCAGTAATATAAGCAAAGTAAATCTTATTCTTCAATGGAGCGATATGAAATTTATAATAAACAGCATATTTTTCTGTTTTGTTGCCGTCTCCGCTCAAGATTTTGGATATGAATATTATTCATTAACAGAATTTCGATCGCTTGGCGGCAGTTATTCGTTCAGTAATTTTTCTGCGCGAAATTCTAATTCGTTGCCGGATTCTCAACGGCTTGCAATTTCGACACATTTGCCTGCGATTGAATTTCGTCAATTAAATACGCGGCTTACGCTCGGCTATCAAAAATACAGCATTGCGGGAGTAGAAAGAACTGCGTATTCTGTTTTTGCTCAACAAGGAAATGATTTGGCGCTAAGCAGAGATTCCCGTCCGAATTTTTATATTCCAATTTTTGCTTCGGCGAATTATTTGCGCGCCGAAGGAAAATCGCCGAACGTTCGCACGTTTGATATTGGAAGCGTCGGCATGGGCGCCGGATTGAAGTATAGATATTTTGATAGAAATTTTGGAATAGAAGCATACGGAGCGGCGTCAATACATTACAGTACTGCGGGATTCAGCGCCGAATATGGAACGCAAAATTCAATAATGGGAGAAATTCTTTTTCTACTTCCGGAAATTATTTACGAAGGAATAATATTTGGCGGCAGAGCGGAGCAGATGAATTGGAATATGAATACGCCGACATTAAATTATCAACGATTGTATTCCGGCGTATTTTTAGGAATTTTATTTTAACAGATTTTCAGAAATATATTTTTTTACATCAAATTTTGAGGCGCATCCGTTGTAATTCATATAACGAATTTTTCCGTACACAGGGCGTTCAAACCATGCGCGGTCGTGAACTCCGCCGATGCTCCACGCAATACCTGCGTAACCGTTCGGGTCTCTACCATCTAATTCATATTTATCGTTAAGATACGTTGTAATTGCAAGAGCTTCTTCCGGCGTTGAAGTCCATTCAAGAATTTTCTTTGCCCAATACATTCGCATATACCCGTGCATTTTTCCGCTGACTGCCATTTGCATTTGCGCTGCATTCCAAAGATTATCGTGCGTACTGCATTGCTCAAACTGTTCCAGCGAATAAACATAGTCGCGTTTATCCGCACGATGTTCATTTAATGTTTTTTTCGCCCATTCAGGAAATCCATCAAACGAATTGTACGAATGATTGTAATGCGTAAAATTATCCGAAAGTTCGCGGCGGACAATTAACTCTTCTAAGAATGCTTCTTCATTTCCTCTATTCTGCGCTGAGCCGTTTTTTTTTCTGCCAATTATCTGTTGAATTGATTTTTTGCTTTGTTGAACAATTTGTAAAGCAATACGCTGTGCGGAAATTTGTCCGAAATGCAAATACGGCGAAAGATTGGACTGGGCATTTTTTAACGGATCGTTCCGTTGTGCATCGTAATTTTGCAGACGATGTTCGAGAAAATTTTTTAATGCAGCGCGGGCGAATTTTTCTCCGGAAAAAAATTGTGAAACTTCTCCGACAGTTCGATTTATTTTGAGAGAAGTATCAGCTTTTTCCCAATCGATTTTTTGAACAGAGGAACCCCATTCAATTGGATGCGTGCGAAGCGCGGGAAAATCTTCTAAATATTCCGGAAGCAATTTGTGAATTTTTGGTCGAATTGTGTATGCGCCGAATTCCTGTTTCTGCGATGTTATCCAGCAGGGAATGATATTGTGCGCATCAACTTCATAGACAGAAGCATTGACTTTTTTTATAACATCGTCTTTCCATTTGCGATTGATTGTTAATGGATTGAAGTCTGTAACCAGCTTTGTAACATTATATTTTTTAACAAAATTAGTAATTTCAATTTTCGGAGAGCCAAGCAATAAAAAAAATGGTAGTTGTTTCTCATCCAATGCAGATTCAATTTGTTTTAACCCCTTCAGCATCATTCCGTAATGACGAATTGTTGCTTCGAGAAATTTTGGTGCAAGACAAAAAACTACTGCAAGCGGGGATCTATATTTAATTGCGAGCGATTGCGCAAAAAGAAGCGCCCAATTATCGTTTACGCGCTGATCGCGGCTCATCCAATACGCAACAATTCCTTCTCTGTGCGGCAATTCTTTTAAAACTCGTACGCGTTCAGGTTTAATCAGAGAAGACATTATTTCGCAATTATCAATTTTTTTGTTGAAGAAAATTTTCCGGACTGCATTCTGTAAAAATAAACGCCGGAAGCAATGGAATAGTTCAACGCATTAAATATAATACTATGTTCCCCTGCAGATTGGTAATCATTAAACACAACAGCAATTTCTCTTCCGAGAATATCAAAAATTTTAATTGTAACTATATTATTATTTGGAACTTGATATCGGATTATTGTTTCAGGATTAAACGGATTGGGAAAATTTTGAAATAGTTCATAACGATCCGGCAATACATTGCCTCCGTTCGCTGAAAGAGGGTACGCAGTAAATTCGTAAATATCTTGTTCCAACGGTTTGGTAGTTACAATTCGGAAAATATCGTTCGGTTTTGGAGATACTGCGCCGGTAACTCCGGTAAAAACAATATGCCATGTTAGCTGCGGATTTTTATCGGAAAATATTTCAAAAAGATAAAGTTCATCCAAATCGGAAATTTTTGAATCATTGTTAAAGTCTATATAAATAAATTTTATTTTGCTGTTTTTTGTTGCATTCCAAACAGAAAAATATGTTTGAATCTCTGGAACTTCAAAATATGGAGCGGAAGTGTCGGAGATGGATTCAGAAATTCGTATTTCATAATCATAAGGAAATGCTTGTGCTGTAATTGTTTGATTTTCAAGAATTATGTCCATTAAACCAACATATCCTTCAAGGTTTGACGTTGATAATTTCCAGCGGAGAGAATCATTCATTACTGCAATTTTTTTTGGCTCATCAATCAGTAAATGGAACCCATCAAACGCCGGACCTTCGGTAAAAGCATTATCCCATTGCTGTTGAGAAAGCAGCAGTGTATTTGTTGTAACGTTGGAAACAGAATAAAATTTGTTTTGTTCTATTTTTGAAAATGAAATTCTATAAGTATCAGTCGTTGCAGGGACAGAATTGTTTTTTGTAAGCGTGATAGTTGCAGTACTGCTGCCTGATATATGCTTTAATGCGGAAGCGGGATATACTGCTCGCGGATTGTTAATTTTGCAGCGCAACGGAGAAATGAATGATGCTGTAACCGTGCCATCGTTTGCTTCAAGTTTAAATAACACGGTTGAAGAATTTGGCAGCATTGCAGTATTTAGAACATACATTCCCGAATTTGGCATTGTTGTTTGTATCGGAATCCAGCTTTTTCCATCGTTAAAACTTACAAAAATATTAATTCTAATTTCATCTCCATCAGGGTCGTTTGATTCCCATTGGATTGAAATATTTCCGCTTAATGTTCCGCCTGCCGGATTTAAGAGAAAAATATATGGCGCGCCGTTTCCCGGATTATCAATTGTAACACGCGGAGTTTCTGTAATATTGGAAATTGTATCGCCAAGCGTCATTACCCGGAATTTGTAGAGCGAGCCGTCGGGATATAATAATGAATTAAATTGAATCGAAGTGTCATTGCTAGGTTTCTGTGCAAGAAAATTCCAATTCTTTCCATCGTTATCTGAAAAAAATAAAAATACTGAAACGGAATCGTTTACGGTTGGTTTATTCCAAATGATAGGGAATGAACCGGATAATTTTTGATTTCCCAACGGTGAAAAAATTGTTGTTGAAATATTTTGCTGAGCCGAGAAAAACTTTTGGTAATGATATGGAAAATTTATTGCCATGTGCAGATCGGCAAAATACCAGTTATGCAGCGCATTCGGAGCTAATATCAATTGTAGAAATGTGTTGGTGATTCCTTTTTGTGCAAGAAGATTTACAATTTCAAGATTGTTGTTGTAATTACTCTGTCCTAACAGCGATGCAGAATGAAATAAAATTTTTAATCTTTTTAGTTCTGCAATCAACGCAGGCGAGGCATTTGTCAGTAATGATTTATTGAAGAGAGAAAACGTTCCATCATACGATCCAATGGAAGAAAAGTAATTGGGATGCGTACTCATCATAGTTAATGTAGTTAAACCGCCGAGAGAAAAGCCGTCAATTCCGCGCATCCATCGGCTTTTGTATGTACGAAAAGTTTTATCAACCTGCGGAATTAATTCTTGATAAAAAGAGAGATAATCATTTCCAATCGGCGGCGCGGAAAAACCGGGCATAACAAGAATAACATTTCCCATTGCATTTTTTGCGATTAATGAATCGGCAACAGTTTTAATAGTTCCTTTGCGGCTGCCATCTTGGCCGTCGTTTGTCCATTCGGAAGCGGCTCCGCGAAAAAGGTAAACAACGGGATAGCGCTCGATTGTTGAATCATAATTTGGCGGAAGATAGATATAATAGTATTTGAGCGTATTAAAAATAGCGCTGTAATATGTTTTTAATTCAAAGCGGCTCGGCTGTGCGTGCAAAAAAGAAATTGCGAAGAGAAAGAAAAATATTTTTTTCATAGTCGTAGCGGATTTTGTTGAATAACATTACCGTATAAAGGTAAGTATAAATGAACAATTTCAAAAATGAAACGTGAAATGTTTTCATTGCGAAACAGCGGAGTATTTTGTATATTTATAAATAATTGCTGGCGTAGCTCAGTTGGTAGAGCAGCTGACTTGTAATCAGCAGGTCAGGAGTTCAAGTCTCCTCGCCAGCTCTAAAATTCTCTTCAATGTTAATTTTACTATTGCACTGGTAGCTCAACTGGATAGAGCACCAGCCTACGAAGCTGGGGGTTACAGGTTCGACTCCTGTCCAGTGTACTAAAAAAATCCGAGAGATCGGATTTTTTTATTTTAAAAACCTTTCTGTGCCTGCAGTAAATTTGCGGCTGCAAATGTGTTCCGCCTTTCCTCAGTATTATAGCCAATACCAAAAAAAAGAATATATATTTGATTTACTTGACTGATTGATTGATTTATCGTATGTTCACGTTAGCATACTAAACAATAATATAGGAGGAAATTATGGCTCGCAGTCTTAACAAAGTAATGCTCATCGGAAATTTAGGAAAAGATCCTGAACTGAAATACACGCCCAGCGGAGTTGCAGTCGCTACGTTTTCTATTGCTACAACAGATACGTGGAAAGATCAAGAAGGAAATCAACAAGAACGAACAGAATGGCACAACATTGTTGTGTGGAGAAAACTTGCGGAAATTGCAGGCGAATATTTGAAAAAGGGAAAGAAAATTTACCTTGAAGGAAGAATCCAAACGCGTAATTATGAAAAAGACGGAATTAAACGGTACATTACTGAAATTGTAGCGGATAGTTTTATTATGTTAGACAGCGCAGGCGCAAAAGCTAACGGCGGTTCCGCCGATGCGCACAGCGAAGCGCCGGCGCCGAGCGAAGGTCCGATAAAAGAAGACGATTTGCCATTTTAATTTATTTGTTTTACCCTTTCACCATAGCCCCGAAGTTTTTTTTTCGGGGCATTTTTATTGAATATTGATACTGCAGCAACAAAGAAAATTAGCAGTGCAATATTTTTGAAATATTCAGCTATCTGTCCGATGCCTCAATACGTAAATAAATTTTTATGAAAAAAATTTTCTTTGTAATTGTACTCCTTTCATTTTTTCATCACTCAATTATTTTTTCCGCTTCAAAAAAACCTGTGCGAGCCAAAAATGGAATGGTAGTCGCCGCCGATCCGCTTGCAGCAAAGGCAGGAATGGAAATTTTAAAACAAGGCGGAAATGCCGTTGATGCGGCTGTTGCCGTAGGATTTGCGCTTGCGGTAACGTATCCGGCGGCGGGAAATATCGGCGGAGGCGGATTTATGAATATCCGATTTGCCGATGGCAGAAGTTTTACGATTGATTACAGAGAAAAAGCTCCAGCATCCGCTTTTAGAGATATGTACCTTGATTCTGCCGGAAATTTTCTTCCGAATAAAAGCACGTACGGACATCTTGCGGCGGGAGTTCCGGGAGCTGTTGCAGGTATGTTAATGGGATTAGAGAAATTTGGAACAATGAATCGTAAGCAAGTAATTTCTCCTGCAGTTGAGTTTGCAGAAAAAGGTTTTCCTCTGTTGTATGAACTTGCGAGTGATATAAAATCGAATCAAATAGATTTTTCACCGTTTCCCGGTTCAATGAAATCATTTACAAAAAATGGAAAACCGTATGAAGAGGGAGAAATTTGGAAACAGCCCGACCTTGCATTAACATTAAAACGCATTATTGAAAAAGGGCGCGATGGATTTTACAAAGGAAAAACAGCCGAACTAATTGTTGCCGAGATGAAACGGGGCGGCGGTTTAATTTCTTATGCGGACCTTGAAAATTATCAAGCAGTACTTCGCAAACCTGTAAAAGGAACGTATCGCGGGTACGAAATTATTTCTATGCCGCCGCCAAGTTCCGGCGGAACTGCATTGCTTCAACTTTTAAATATTGTAGAAGCGTACGATTTGAAAAGTTACGGACATAATTCAGCAGAGACATTACATAGATATATTGAAGCAATGCGGCGCGTGTACGCAGACCGCGCAGAATTTCTCGGCGATCCGGATTTTTACAAAGTTCCTGTTCAATGGTTAACATCAAAAGAATATGCGAATAAGCGGCGGGCAACAATTGATACGGCAAAAGCATCGCGCAGCGAAGATGTTAAGCATGGAACTCCGCCGCCGTATGAGCGCGAAGAAACAACGCATTATTCCGTTGTTGACAAATGGGGAAATTGCGCGAGCGTAACAACAACGCTTAACGGCGGATTCGGTTCGTACGTTGTTGTTGACGGCGCAGGATTTTTGTTAAATAACGAAATGGATGATTTTTCTGCGAAGCCGGGCGTTCCGAATATGTTCGGCGCGCTGGGAAATATCGCCAATGAAATTCAACCGAATAAACGAATGCTTAGTTCTATGACTCCGACAATTGTGCTGAAAAATGGGAAACCGTTTATGGTCATCGGAACTCCGGGTGGAACAACAATTATTACAACGGTAATGCAGGTAATTTGCAATGTAATTGATTTTGGAATGAACATTCAAGAAGCGATTGATGCGCCGCGCATTCATCATCAATGGTCGCCGGAAAAAACTTTTTACGAAAAGCGCGGGCTTTCTTTTGACACAATTGAAAAGCTGAAAGCAATGGGACACATTCTTGAAGAACGCCGCGGCACAAGCGGACTTGCCGAAGGAATTATTATTGATACAGAAAAAGGAATTTTTTACGGCGCAAGCGATCCGCGTGGATACGGAGCTGCGGCGGGATATTAATTAAAAAACATTCTTCTGCATTTCTCTCCAATTTTTTTGTATATTTGAAAACGAACCTGTGATTTTTTCACAGGTTTTCTTTTGTTAAAACCTAACAGTTTTTTTAAAAACATGTTAGGTTCTGAAGTTACGCAGATGGTCATGCTGAGCCTGCCTGCACGAAGCCGATGCTTCG
>CAYXEE010000110.1:0-7569 GCA_964463935.1 uncultured Chitinophagaceae bacterium
CTTTTGAATATTCAATGGCTTTAGATCAAGCAATAGACGCCGCAGAAAAGATGTCTGATATTGATTTTGTGCTTATCGGTGCGGGCAGGGAATTCCCCAGAATTAAAGCAAAAGTTGAACAAAAAAAATTAACAAATGTAAAACTAACGGGTGCGTTATCTCATGATGATGCAATGAAAATAGTTTCACAAATGGATATTTGTCTAAATCTTTTTGTTAAAACAGATGTGTCCCATGCCGTATCGCCGTTGAAACTTTTTGAATATCTTTCATTTAAGAAACCGGTTATCAGTACTAGATTAAAAGAAATTGAGAGAATTAATAAAGATTTTCTTTTTTTTGCGGATAGTGTGGATGAATTAGTTGAACAAATTCGCTACATCTTTTCACACAAGGAAGAAGCACAGCAAAAAGCAAATCGCGGATATGACGTAACGATAAACGAATTTTCATGGGATAAAATTGCAAATGATTTTATCACAGGAATTTACAATTCTACTACTTTGAGAGGCAACTAATTGGATATATGGGAAATTTAATTTCTGTAATTTTTGGTACACGACCTGAAGCAATAAAACTCGCTCCGCTGATTTTAAAATTAAAAAAAGATTCACGATTTACTGTTAATGTTTGCGTTACGGCTCAGCATCGTCAAATGTTAGATCAAGTTTTAGAAATATTTGAAATAACACCCGATGTTGACTTAAATATTATGAAGCCAAATCAATCGTTGGCTGAAGTTACATCCAATGCAATACTCGGAGTAGAACAATATTTTAAGCAATGCAAACCGGATTGCGTTTTGGTGCAAGGCGATACAACTACGGTAATGGCGGCTTCTATTGTGAGCTTCTATAATAAAATTCCTGTTGGGCATGTTGAAGCAGGGTTACGCACGCACAATAAGTTTTCGCCATTTCCCGAAGAAATAAATCGTGTATTAACAACACACATTGCTGAATTACATTTTGCGCCGACAGAATTATCGCAGCAGCATTTAATAAACGAAGGGATTAAGCCGGAAAAAGTTTTTGTAACAGGGAATACTGTTATTGATGCGTTACTTCTAGCACGCAATAAAGTAGAAAAAAATCCGCCGCCGCTTGATGAACGTGTTGAAAAAATAATTAACGATAAAAAACCGATTGTACTTATTACAGGTCATCGCAGAGAAAATTTCGGTGATGGATTTGAAAATATTTGTCAAGCGATTGCAACCTTGGCGACTGAATTTACCGATCATACATTTATTTACCCTGTGCATTTAAATCCTAATGTGCGTGAACCTGTTTTTAGGTTGCTTAGCGATAAGAAAAACGCCCTACTTATCGAGCCGTTGAGTTATTTGCCATTTGTGAAGTTGATGATTCATTCTAAACTCATTCTTACAGACTCGGGCGGAATACAGGAAGAAGCGCCGACATTTGGAATTCCAGTGTTAGTAATGCGCGATACAACAGAGCGTCCTGAGGGAATTTCTGCGGGAACGGTAAAATTAGTTGGCGCTTCGGTTTCTACAATTGTTTCAACGGCAAAAGATTTGCTTTCAAATCCAAATTCGTATAAAGCGATGGCTTCTGCGGCTAATCCTTATGGAGATGGAAAGGCGGCGGAAAGAATTATTTCTCATCTTGCAGAATATTTTCAAAATTAAAAAATGAATATACTTGTAACCGGCGACAGCGGATTTATTGGAACGAATTTAACACAGCAGCTTATTGAAAATGGTTTTTCTGTGTTTGGATTAGATATAAATCCTGAAAAAAAATATTCAATAAATTATAACTTCATTACAGGAAATATTCTCGATGAAGCCGCTGTAAATATTGCAATGCAAAATGTTGATTGTGTTATCCATTTAGCAGCGGAACATAAAGATTTTGGCATAACAAAAGAGCAATATTTTTTAGTGAACGAAAAAGGAATGGAAGTTTTACTGCGTTGTTCTTCTAAAAATAATATTAAAAAATTTATTTTTTACAGTTCGGTTGCAGTGTATGGAGATAATCAACCTTCGACAGAAAATACAGAACCAAAACCAAATAATTATTATGGCGCTTCAAAATTAGCGGCGGAAAAAGTTTTGAAAAACTGGTATAACGAAGATTTATCAAGAGAAGTTGTTCTGATTCGTCCTGCAGTAGTCTTTGGTCCATTAAATAGAGCAAATATTTATAAATTAATAAAACAAGTAAGCGATGGCTCATTTGTTTGGGTTGGGAATGGCGGCAATATTAAATCCATTGCTTATGTAGAAAATCTTGTTGCCGCAACAATGTTTCAATTAAAGAAAATGCAATCTGGGTTTTCAGTGTTCAATTATGCGGACACGCCTCATTATTCTACAAAAGATTTAGTTGCGTTAATTGCAAAGAAAGCCGATGTAAAAATTCCCAAGTTGCGCTTGCCTTATTCCTTAGCAATTTTTGCCGCAAGTTTTATTGATCTCATAGGAAAAATTACAAAATATGATTTTCCCATTACTGCAAAACGGATTGAAAAATTTAATACATCAACGCAGCATTTAGCCGAGAAAATATTAGCGGAAGGATTTGTTCCGCAATTTTCTATTGAGCAAGGAATTGAAAAAACAATTCAATGGATTAAAACAGATACGAATTCCACAACAGAAACATCAAGCGAATAATGAAACAATTTGAACGAAAAATAATTTTATTTGATTTCTTTGCAATAAACCTTGCGTGGATTGTATATTATTTGCTTCGCGTAGAAATCCAAATGATTCCCGTTCAGGTAAAGCCGGATTTAATTCTTCCGATGGTTGTAATTTATGGATACTGGATGGCGATTTTTATGTTTTTCGGTTTGTATCGTCCTTGGTATTCACGTTCTCGTTTTGATGAATTTTCCAGTATTTTACGAGCTGTAACTATCGGCTGTGTTGTATTGTTCTTAATAATTTTTTTTGACGACGAAAAAAATTTATCGTATTCCGGCAATCGCGAAATAATTGTAATGTATTGGCTTTTAATGATGTTGTTCGTTGGCGTAGGAAGAATGGTATTACGAAGTTTTCGTAAAAGATTATTGCTGCAAGGAATTGGATTAGCGGAGACGGTAATAGTTGGTACAGGCAATAAGGCAAAAGAATTATATGAAGCGTTGCAGCAATATCCTGCGCTTGGTTTTAATGTTATAGGTTTTTTATCAATTTCAGAAAATGAAAAACAAGAAATTGTTCTGGACAAAGAAATTTTCGGAACAATTGATGAAATTCCGAGTCTAATGAAACAGAAAAACATAAAAAATTTTTTAATTGCGCTTAACGATCAGAATAAAGATGTTATTTTAAATGTAGTTTCGCTAACGACAGGATTTGATGTTGCATTAAAAATAATTCCCGATATGTATGATATAATTTCAGGGCAGGCGAGAACAAATCAAATTTATGGTTTTCCGCTGATAGAGATAATGCCGAATATTATGGAGCCATGGGAAGAGAGCGCAAAAAGAGTTATTGACATTACAGCATCAATTTTTATTTTGGCGGTTACAGCTCCGCTTTGGATTTTTGTTGGAATTGCAATTAAACTTAATTCGCCCGGACCTTTGGTATATAGTCAAGAGAGAGTCGGGAAAAACGGCAAATTGTTTCGTATGCACAAGTTTCGTTCAATGTACCAAGATGCCGAAGCGCGTTCCGGTCCGGTGTGGGCGACACAAAACGATCCGAGAATTACAAACATCGGAAGATTTTTGCGTAAAACACGGCTTGATGAAATTCCGCAATTTATGGATGTGCTGCGCGGCGATATGAGTCTTGTTGGTCCGCGTCCGGAACGTCCGCATTTTGTTGAAAAACTTTCGAAAGAAGTGCCGCTGTATAAAAGAAGATTAGCTGTGAAACCGGGAATTACCGGCTGGGCGCAAATTAAGCAAGGATATGATACTTCAATTGAAGATGTAAAATCAAAAGTGCGGTTCGATTTGTTTTATATTGAAAACATGTCTTTTCGTATGGATTTGAAAATTTTAATAATGACCGTTTACGTAATGATTGCAGGAAAAGGAAACTAAATGTCGAAAGCCCTTGTCATAATCCCGACGTATAATGAAGCGCAAAATGCTGAAAACATTATCCGCGATGTTCTTGCACAATCTGAGATTATTGAGATTTTGATTGTCGACGATAATTCTCCCGACGGAACTGCCGAGATTGTAAAAAAAATTCAATCAAGAAATTCACGCGTGCATTTACTTCAGCGCGAAAAAAAACTCGGACTCGGAACCGCGTATGTTGCAGGTTTCAAATATGCTATCGAAAGGCAATTCGATTTTGTTTTTGAAATGGATGCAGACTTCTCGCATAATCCTAAAGAAATTCCGATTATGTTGAGCAAGATGAACGAATGCGATGTTCTTATCGGCTCTCGGTACATTAAAGGCGTTAATGTTGTAAACTGGCCGATGAAACGGCTCTTACTTAGCTATTCTGCAAATATTTACACGAGAATTATTACCGGAATGCCCGTTCACGATGCAACTGCCGGATTTAAATGCTACAAAAGAAAAGTTCTGGAAACTATTGATCTTGATTCAATTGCTTCTAACGGATATGCGTTTCAAATAGAAACAAATTTTATGGCGTGGCGCAAAGGATTTGTTATTAAAGAAATGCCGATTGTCTTTGTTGACCGCAGAGTTGGAGTATCCAAAATGAATAAAAAAATTGTGTACGAAGCGGCGTTTATGGTGTGGAAATTAAAGTTCCGAAGTTTAATCAATAAGTTGTAATTTCAGCCGATGGATATTTCCATTATCATCGTTAATTACAATGTGCGCGAATTTTTAAATAATGCGCTCGGTTCGCTGTACAAAGCGGTACAAAAATTCCAATCTGAAATTTTTGTTGTTGATAACGCTTCGGACGACGGCAGCGTTGAACTCATTCAAAAAAATTTTCCTCTCGTAAAACTTATTGCAAACTCTAACAATGCAGGATTTGCAAAGGCAAACAATCAAGCGCTGAAACAATCTTCCGGCAAGTATATTCTACTTATTAATCCCGATACGATAATTCAAGAAGATTCAATTAATAAACTTATTTCATTTCTTGAAAAGAATACGCATGTCGGTATGGCTGGATGTAAAATTTTAAATCCTGATGGATCGCTTCAATTACCTTGCCGAAGAAGTTTTCCCGCGCCGTGGGTTGCGTTTACAAAAACATTCGGACTTTCGACTCTCTTTCCAAAATCAAAATTATTTGCTCGATACAATCTTACATATTTGGATGAAAACGAAACGTATGAAGTTGACGCTATCAGCGGCTCGTTTATGATGATTCGGCGCGAAGTTTACGAAAAAATCGGCGGATTAGACGAATCATTTTTTATGTACGGCGAAGATTTAGACTGGTGTTTCCGCGTAAGCCGCGCCGGATGGAAAGTGTATTATGTTCCAATAACTTCAATCATTCATTACAAAGGTGAAAGCACGAAACGAAGTAACATTGATGAACTTCGAGTATTCTATAACGCAATGCGCTTGTTTGTACGTAAATATCATACCGGTTCCGTACTGTTTGAGTGGTTTATTCTTTCGGGAATTTATGTAAGAAAATTTGCGGCAGATTTTGCAAAACTAATGCGCCCGTTTTCCGCCGCAATTTTTGACGGCGCAATTATCAGCGCAACAATTTTACTCGGAGAATATTTTCGCAAAGAAAAAATTTTTTCTCTCCCTTCGCATGCGTATCCATGGGTTTTTATTGTTCCGGCGTTTATTGTTGTAACTTCTTTATTCTTCAGCGGCGTCTATTCGTACAGAAAACAATCGGTTTCTCGTTCGTTTGTTGCCGTGCTGTTTTCATTTATTCTTATTTCAGCACTAACAGCTTTTGAAAAGGAATTTGCGTTCAGCAGATTGATAATGATTTATTCCGGAATACTTTCGCTCTTTTTTATTCCGGGCTGGCGGCTGCTAATGCGCATTTTTGGCGTCGAACAAAGTTCAACGCGCGCTACGCTGTTCGGGCGGCGCACATTGATTGTCGGAGTAAATCAGTCCGGTATAGATGTGATGAAAAAAATCCGCTCTCGAGTCGGCGGCGGTTATTCCGTTGTGGGTTTTGTTGATGTAAATCGCCAGCGAGTCGGTGAAAAAATATTTGATGTAGAAATTTTAGGAAGTATTGATACGCTTGGCAAACTTATTGACGATTATCGAATTACGGAAGTAATTTTTGCCGCCGAAAGCGTTTCGTATGCTTCTATGCTGAATTTAATTGCATACAATAGAAACCGCTTTGTAAACTTCCGGCTCGTTCCGAATAATCAAGAAGTAATTATCGGCAAAACAAATATTGACCAATTAGATGAAATTCCGCTGTTAGAAATTGAATATAATATCGGGAAAGCGCCGAATCGCATTGCAAAACGCCTGTTTGATATAACAATTTCGATTTTTCTTTTGATTTCCACAGCCCCTTTTGTATATTTCTCTCGAATTTTTATTTCCAAACCGGCGCGGGGATTTTCAAAAGCAATGTTGAATATTCACAAAGTTCTTGGCGGTTCGTTAAGTTTGGTTGGCTTGCCGGAAAATTTTGAGGCGAAAGAATCAGTAATTTACCGCGGTAAACCCGGACTAACGGGATTGGTTCAAATTCACAGTGAAAAATTATCTGTTGAAGAAAAAGAGCAGTTTTCTTTATTCTATGCAAAAAATCAGACATTCTTGTTAGATTTAGAAATTCTTTTTAAAGCGTTTCAACAGTGGATTCAGAAATGAATAGGGAGCGTGTATGGCTAAAGTAGTATTAGATTTTGAAAAACCGATTTATGACCTAGAACAAAAAATTGATGAGATGCGGAAAATTTCCGACAGCGTTGATATTGAGTCGGAAATAAAAAATCTTGAAAAAAAAGTTCATCAACTGCGCGAAAATATTTTCTCAAATCTTACGCGCTGGCAAAGAGTTCAATTAGCGCGTCATCCCGAACGTCCGTACACGCTGGATTATTTTCAAAACATGACGACCGATTTTGTTGAGTTGCACGGCGACCGCGCATTCGGCGATGATAAAGCAATTGTCGGCGGATTTGCGCGTCTCAATGGAATGCCGGTAATGATTGTCGGTCAGCAAAAGGGAAGAGATACGAAATCAAATTTGTATCGCAATTTTGGTATGCCGAATCCCGAAGGATACAGAAAAGCGCTGCGGCTTTTTAAGCTTGCCGAAAAATTTAACCGCCCGATAATTACAATGCTCGATACTCCCGGCGCATATCCCGGACTTGAAGCGGAAGAACGCGGTCAGGCGGAAGCGATTGCGCGCAATTTGTTTGAAATGTCTCGAATGAAAGTTCCGATAGTAGTTGTTATTATTGGCGAAGGAGCATTGGGCGGCGCGCTAGGAATCGGAGTCGGCGATAGAATGTTAATGTTGGAAAATACGTGGTATTCCGTAATTGCGCCGGAATCGTGTTCTTCAATTTTGTGGAAAAGCTGGGACTACAAAGAACAAGCCGCTGAAGCGCTTCGTCTTACTCCGCCGGATTTATTGGAGCAAAAAATTATTGATAGAATAATTCCTGAACCGCCCGG
>CAYXEE010000111.1:0-7563 GCA_964463935.1 uncultured Chitinophagaceae bacterium
AACGAAGCATCGGCTTCGTGCAGGCAGGCTCAGCATGACCATCTGCGTAACTTCTGATACTTATTTATTTGTTCATGAACTTCTTTGTTCGTTTTGTCGGTTCTGCTTCTAAGGGATTTTCGGGCCAATAATGCTTGGGATATTGCCCGCGCATATCTTTCCGAACATCTGAATACACGTTCTTCCAAAAATTCGGCAAGTCCTGCGTTATAGCAATCGGTCTATTCGCAGGCGATAATAAATGAAGCAGAACTTTTATTTTTCCATTTGCAACGGATGGAGTTTCCGTTTCTCCAAACATCTCCTGCAATCGAACAGCAACAATCGGCGGAGAATTTGTGTAATCAATTTTTATGCGAGAACCGGTTGGAGCTATGATATGCGTAGGCGCAAGTTTATCCAGAATTTGCAACTGTTCATAGGTAAATAATGATTTGAATATTTCCAGCAAATTTAATTGTTGAAGCTGAGATTTACGATTGAGGTTATCAATAAATGGCGAAAGCCAATCGGCAAGATTTTTAATGAGAAATTCGCCGCTTAGGTCAGGAAAATCTTGAGCCAATGAATTATTTCTTACCCACTCGCTACGAAAACGAAATAATTCCGCATTTTCTGTGAACGGTAGAATTTGTAAACCTTTTTCGCTAATAACATTAAGAAGTATCTTTTTTGTTTTTTCATTTTCCGATGGAATATTTTTTACCGACAACTGTACTGCTCCAAGCGAACGAATTTCACGCGTTACTACAGCTTCAGTTTTTTCATCCCAAATGGTTTCAGTTTTTGAGATAATATTTTCAGAAAAATTAGATTCAATTTCATTTTGTGAAAGCGAAGCTGCGAGAAATATTTTAACATCGCTTCCCGCTCCGTCAACTTCAGCTATTGCAAGATATTCATCGTTGAGCAATTGACTTTGTTTCGGCAATATTCCAACAGAGCTATTTGCAAGTTGATATTTATTATCACTTTCATTTTTCCGTTTTGCAATCCGTTCGGGATATGCAAGAGCAATCAGCAAACCAAGTTTTTCCGGCAAATGGTTTATTCGTTTGCAGTTCATCAACAAATGATAACGTTCAGATTGTAAACGGATTCGTTCAAAAATATTTTTATCAGGAATTTTAGATTCATGAAATGCGAGCCAGCGATAATAAAAATCAATTTCAAAGTCCTCTTTTCCGCGCAAAAAATCTCTTTCTTCTAACAACGCGGCGACATCGCACGCAAGCGAAACCAATTGCAATTGCTGCGCCTTAATTAACATGTGAGCAAATCTTGGATGCGCCGGAATTTCAGACATTGCTTTCCCATGTTTAGTTAATTGTCCTTTCTCATCTATTGCATTCAGATTTTTCAACAACTCAAACGCTTGCTGAATATGCGCTTCAGGGGGAATGTTGAGGAATTTCAAATTTTTAAAAAATGAATCCCCCCACTTTGCCATTTCCAACATTGAGGGAGCTAAATCCGCCGCCATTATTTCAGGTTGTGGAAATTCTCGTAATTGAGCGTGTTGAATTTCCGTCCACATACGGTAGCAAACGCCTGCGGATTGTCTGCCTGCTCTTCCTTTGCGCTGTTCCGCTGTCGCTTTTGTAACGGGAATTGTAACAAGTCCGGACATACCGCGGCGTGGATCGAATCGCGCAGTGCGAGCCAAACCAGAATCAATTACAACGCGAACGCCCTCAATTGTTAAACTTGTTTCGGCAATGCTTGTGGAAAGAATTACTTTTCGTTTTTCTTTTGGAACGTTTGAAAGTGCAGCGCGTTGTGATTCTTTTGAAGCTTCGCCGAATAATTTTGTTACGATGACATCTGGAAATTTTTTTTGTTCAAGTAATGATTCTATCTTATTTATCTCTCTCTGACCGGGAAGAAAAACTAAAATGTCGCCTTCATCTTCACGCAATGAACGCTGAATTTTAAGAACAATTTCATTTTCCAAATTGCTTAAAATCGGCTGGGAAAAATAATTTACAGCAACAGGATAATTCCTTCCTTCACTTTTAATAATCGGAGCTTTGCCAAGTAAATTTGAAACGGCTTCGCAATCGAGCGTTGCGGACATAACAAGAATGCGTACATCGGGATTTAGATGCTCTTGAATATCAAGCGTAAATGCCAAGCCAACATCGGTATGTATATTCCGCTCGTGAAATTCATCAAAAATAATGCAGGCAACACCGCTCAACGATTGATCGGATTGAAGCATACGAGTAAGAATTCCCTCCGTAATCACTTCAATAATTGTAGAATCTGAAATTTTAGTTTCTCCTCGCGTTCGATAACCAATTGTCTGTCCGACTTTTTCATTCATTTGGATAGACATAAATTCAGCGGCACGAATTGCGGCTAGCCGGCGCGGTTCGAGCATTAAAATCTTTTTATTGTTTCGCCATGGCAGCCGTAGAAGTGAAATCGGAACGCGCGTGGTTTTTCCGGCGCCGGGTTCGGCAGAAAGAACGACATTGGAATTCTGCAATAACGCAGAATGTAATTCAGGCAAGACTTTATCAATTGGCAATAATTCGGAAATCATTGGTGCAATGTAGAGAGAATAACTTTTAACTCAAAAGAAAAGTATGCAAAATAATTTGTAAAATGTAACCCATAAAAATAAAAAAGCCCGCTGAAGCGGGCTGAAGGTTAAATTACATTACTCTCTCTTCGAGAAATCTTTTCCATTTTGCAAAATCATAAATTGAGCCGCGCTCGCCAAATTTATTTTTAAGAATTGAACATACAGCAATACAGGCAGGCAGATTTCGCGAACTTTGTAAAACACTCCAATATTCATTTTCCATATCTTTTGTAAGTTCTTTTTTCCATAATAAAGTCATTAGATGATGAATCTGTGCAATTGATGCGTTAGTAGAATTCATTACATATAATAATTCCATGTCGGAAAGAGAATCTGCAGAAACAACCTGCGCGTCTCGGATAACTGAAACTTCTCCTAACGTAAGATTTTGTTTTTTAGGATTGCTTAATACATTAAAGTACTGTTTAATTTCATCAATCTTTGTTTTTGCAATTCTTCCTCTTTCTCCGCCTTTTAGAGAAATTTGTAATAATTCTTCAAAAGCACTGCGTGAGCCATTACGAGCAAAGCCCTCTAATGCATACACATCAATATAGCTTCGGCTTATTTCAAGCTGGGAAGCCACATTGCTTAAATTTTGTTCAACATTTTCTTTCATTGGGACTAAAATTGATTTTGTTTGATCCTGCGAACGCTGTTCAAATGAAGAAAATTCACTTTTTAATTGTGTGGATATTTCTTCACCGCTTGGTTTTAGAAATAAATATGTATTGAACGTCAGCAGAATCACAACAAGACCGAAAAGAGCAAACATTGCTTTGCTCATTCTTCTGCGCGCACGGCTTTCTTCAATAATAAAAGTTCGAATTTCAGCATTGGCTTGATATACCTGCCGTTCGAATTCATCGTGCAAGACAAGTCCAAATTCATGGAGTTTTTGTTCCACAATACTTTTCACAATAAGTGAAGTACTTTTCCGAGCTGAAGTTGTTTGTTCTTCTTTTATTTCTTGTTCAGTATATTTTCTCTTCGCAGCCATATAATATCCTCAAAGTTTTAAATTACCAGCCAAATGTTGTTTCAGTAAATTTCCAATTAACTTTAATAAATGGTCCGTGAGACCATAATGCGTAATCTACTAAATCTCGTTCTTTATATCCTTTAAAATTATATCCAACTGATAACCGTACATTTTGAATAACAGCATAATTAATATCTGCACAATAGCCATCTAATTTGTCGCCTGCTTCTAACTGTTGTAATAATCTATATTCTGCTCCTGCACTCCAGTCGTCCGTAATATCATATTCTGCGCGCAGCAAATAAAAATTAGTATTTGTTGTAGCACTGAAGAATGTAGAATTTTCCAAAGCATTTTTAAATGCGTATTTAATACCAAATTCAAGACGTTGAATGGGTTCAATAAACGTATGCACTGAAATTATTGTCGTTGCATAATCAATAAACGGAGCAATAAAATGGTTTTTATCTTTTTTCACTTCATACTTTGCAATAGCATTTATCCAGTCAACATCAACGGGACGATACGCAATGCCGGTAATTAAATGTATCAATGTTCTGTAATTAGACGAGCGTTTAGAGCTTTCATCAGATGAACGGTATTTTAGTATTAAGCTAAAATCTCTTTCAAAGTGATAATCGCCGGCAAAAGTAAAATTCGTTTTATCGGCATTGCTATTTTCACCGAATTCAACTTTAGTAGTAACTTTAATCGGAGCTTTCGGCAGATATTCAACTGCGGCAGAATATGCTGTATGATCGTTTGTTTGCGCTTCGCCAAGCCGCTGTCCAAGTCCTTTTGTTTTTTCGTAACCGAGATAACCGGTTAAATCATCTGTAAGCTTAACTTTATTATTTAAACCAATGCTGATTTGATTTCGATAATTTCCGATGGCATTTCCAATTTCATACTTTCCATACGCTTGAGTATTTTCAAAAATCGTAGTTGTTGCTCCAATTGTAGAAAGCATTCCGCCGTCTTCATAGAATTTTTCCTGCGCTTGAAGCGTAATTGTTTCCGTCGCTTTATATTCACCGAGCAGCGAAGTTGCATTAGGTCGCGTGCGATCGTTTTCTGAACCAAGATTGCGTTCATGTAAAGCGGAAAATATAAGTCGTTCAGTCATTTTGTAATCAACTTTTGCGCTTGCCAATGTTGATTGTGTGGATAATGCCGGCTGTGATGTATCAGTCTTTAATTGACCAGAAAGATTATTCATAAAGCGATGTTCAATTCCGCCGGTTATAGAATTAACAACATTATTTCCGCCGGCATTATTATTCTGCGTAGTGTGAAAATATTCTGTAAACACTTTTGAGAACGGCGTAAATCTATAATCACCGCTTATTCCATATTTCTGTGTGCCAAGTTCGCGCATACCGCCAATTTGTGTTACGTTTGTAAATCCCTTTTCAACATTGCGATAATAGCCGTTAAGATTTAAATTTTCAAATGGAATATAACGAGTTTCTGCTTTATAAGCATATCCTGCACCGCCAAGATTATTTGAACGCGCAAATTCGCCGCTTAATAATAAATTGCTGAACATTTGATATTTCGCATCCGTACCGATAAGTGTAAAGTTCTTCGGACTTTGTTCTTCGGTTACGCCGGTAATTCCAACGGAAAGATTTTCAAAAAATTTATTTTCAACTCTAGCGCCGGCAATGTATGAAGAGGCAATTCCCGTTACCGCTTCAAAAGAAACCATGATATATACCGGATTTCCATTGTGATCTACAGAAGGGACGGGTTGTTTGAAAAATACAGTTCCTTGTTCATAATCAATATCATAATCGCTAAACCGGAATCGGTCTTCTGTTCGAAGCAGAATTTCAGAATGGAATCTATCGCGAGTTTCAATTCTAATTTTTTCTGAACCGGGCGTAATATCAATATATCCTAAATTATAGAAGCCGGATAAGCCCTGACCTCGCAATTCAACTTGCACCGCCTTACGGTCTGTTAACGAACCAAATGTAGTAACATTCCATTGTTTGTCTTGGTGTCCGATTTTTAGCCCATTCAACGTTCTGTTGTAGGAAATAAATTCTTGTCCCATTAACGATGTATTAAAGTCGCCAAATAAACCATACGTTTGGTTTCGCTCTATCTTAACATATAAATTTCTGTTAGTTTGAATATCATAATACAACATGCTATTATCTCCATAAATTGAATAGAGATAATCAGGATCAAGTTCGCGGAAGAATTTGCTTCTATTTTTTCTATCGGAATCAAATGAAGCCGTTAAGAGCCATTCTTCCATAACTGTTCCGCGCGCATACACCGCAAGACGACCATCGCCGTCTAATCCGTTAGGGAATGATTTATCATTCGCTAAAACAGAACGATTTCCTTTTGCTGAATACATTCCGCCTTTCCCGGTTGCGAGACCAATAAGCGTAAACGGCTCTTTAGGAGTATCCAAATTTACTTCAAAAATTTCGGAAACTTGTCCTACGCTTGCAGAAATTTTTGCTATACCAGCCGAACTTCCGGCTTGATAGGTAAATTCGGCTGCGCCATTTACAACGCGAATTTGTATTCCGGTTTGAGTCGGATCGGCATCCGCAGTTGTTATTGTTCCACTATCGGAAAAGATTGTAACATACACATCGTTGGGAATTACATATCCCCACTTATCATACACTTTTGCGGTACCTTGTAAAGCGCTTAAACCGTCGGCTTCAACTCTATTGTTATTGAAGTTAATTTTTATTTTTGAAGGAGCGCCAAGAATATGCATAAAGCGATTGTCAGAAAATGCAACTGAGCCGTCGGGATTAACAACGCGAACTTCAAAAGTAACGCCGCCAGGTTCAACGACAAGGTTAATAAAATCAACCGTGCCGTCAATTCTTGTTGTTTTACGCTGCGCAAATTTTCCGTTGACATACACTTCCACATCAAAACCGGAAATAGTTTTTACAATCAATGCTTGACGCGTTAAATTGCTGACTGTGCTATCTGCTGCGGGAGAAACAATTTCTAATTGCGCAAACGAAACTGATGAATACAACAATATGCTAAGCGTAACAGTTACGAGTCTAAACTTTGCTTGTGCATAGTTTTTCGAATGACCAAAAAGAATTTGCGCTATGTTTAATAATGATTTCATTTAGAAGAGTGTTGTATTCTTCGTTTACGTAATTCAACTGTTGTCTGCGGAGAAACATCATAAACCAGCGAACCGTTTGCCTGTTTCTTTTGTACTGTAAATTTTTTTGTAATCTGAATTTCATTTTGCATCGTCGCATTCGCTTCTGTAAGATATGCAATTTGAATCAACGAATCTTTCGCAGAACAATGTATCGTTATTATATTTCCTTTAACAGCAACGCTATCAACTCCTCGAATTGATGAAATTGATTGCGGAATAAGTTTGAATGCTTCAGGTATTGTGTCAATAACTGTCGTTGCAATCGTGGCGCGTTTTATTTGACGACGCGCTTCTAATTTGAAAATATATCTGTCTTTTTTATTCGACTTGATCGTTGAATCCATTTTTTGCGTTGCAATTTTCGGCACAACAATTCTCTGTGCAACTTCCGAAGAATCTACAAAACCGGACTGTAGTACGCTTTGTGTAAATTCTTTGCGTAATATTCTCATTTCAATTCTTCGGTTCGATTGTCTTCCTTCTTTTGTTTCATTTGTTGCAATCGGACGATATTCGCCGAAACCAGAAATTTCCATTCGAGACGGCTTAATTCCAAATTTATCCGCCAAGGTCTGCTTAATTGTATTGGCTCGCGCAATAGAAAGTTCCATATTCGACGGGAATTCTTTTGTATGAATCGGCGAAGAATCTGTATGACCTTCAATCATTACCGTTGCAGATGTATCTTGCTTTAAATAATTCGCTGTAACTTCAAGAGCCGAAACTGCAGAACTGCGCAGCGAAGCTTTTGCCACATCGAACAAAACGCCGGATAAGACAAAGTTTACAGCGCGACCTCGAATTGCAACGCCGATATTATTATGTGTA
>CAYXEE010000112.1:0-7512 GCA_964463935.1 uncultured Chitinophagaceae bacterium
CATTAAAATATTGTTACGTTTGTTAAGAAGGTGGACTCCATCTGCTTAACTTTTTAGGTGTATTTAAGCTCTGCGTAACTTCAGTAAGTTAAGAGAAAAAATAAATCCCCGCTCAATCCGAAATAGGTCTCATAGAGAAACGAGAAGAATCGGACTAAGAAAACAAAAGAAGAACAGCTACAGCGCCGACAGACAAATTACAAGTCGTTTTCGCCCAAAGCAGGTTTCGCATAAGTCGCTCAACAAGCAGATGCTTCGACAAACTCTGAAACAGCGCGGCGAAATTAGAGTTTACGAGTTAGAAATTGGAAACAAAAAAGCACGGATTAAATCCGTGCTTTTTTGTTCTTTGAATAATATTTAGAATAGATGCCCGATAAAAACATTTTCCGAAGGAATCCCTTTATTGAAACAAACTTTTCTTGCGAAAAGGATTATTGTTTTGTATCATTCAATAACGATTTACTTGGATTTCACAATGAACAGCCGGCGGTATAAAACGATAATTGAAAAATTTATTTTTTGTACATTTCGTAGTATTCCTTGTATTATTTTTTTTGCTCACAATGTAATTTCTTTCTCACAACCCAAACCTGCTAACACCAATTATTGTTGGAATCGAGTTTATACACCAACACGTGAACATTTAAAAGATGTTGTCATGACCTCTCCGACATCGGGATATATTTCCGGAAGCCAGCTTCTGTTCTATAACGGTGCGCGCTGGGAAATTGGCGATAAAACGCAAATGTCGTTTCGTGTGGCAAATCTGTATTACAAGGTTTTTGATAAAAACAATGTGTGGCGTTTTGCCAACTCTTATTTAAATGAAGTATTGGTTGATCGTTATAATGGAACGTCGTGGAAAACGTTTCACCATCCCTTTGCAAATTTTATTACTGCGATTGATATTCAGCCCAACGGGATTGGATGGTATGCCGGGTATGAAGAAATAGCATTTTATTCTGGTAAAAAATGGAAATTTATTCCCATCACCTCCTTGAATTCGTGGGCAACAAAAATTATCGGTTCACGCGATGGACAATCGTGTTATGTAGAATATGGAGCGGCATTATACTACTATAACAACAATTCGTGGCAGCAGCTTTTTGCGGGAGAGCATATTCAGGCAATTCATTTTCACACAATTGAAGAAGGATATGTGATTACTTCAAAAACGGTAATGAAAATAAAAAACGGGAAGTGGACGCAGCACTCCATTTTGCCTGAAAATGTTTCGGTAAATGCGTTGGAAGTTGTTTCGGATAATGAAATGTGGGCGGTGGGAGATTTTGGCACAATTCTGCATTATGTTAACAATAATTGGGAAAGAATTCCTTCTCCGACGAAAGAAGCGTTGAACGGAATTTTTATGATGAATAAAACAGATGGGTGGATTGTTGGAAGCCGCGGAATGATTTTACGGTATGTTAAGAAAAACACTCCTCAAGAATTGATCGAAAACGATTATTTTTCTTCGCAGCAAATTGTTTCAATTTCGCGCGAGATTAACGGTGAATATGGCGTGGCGATGGAAGATTTTAATAATGATAACTTTTTAGATGTCTATACAATCAATCTCTATGAATCAAATCGAATGTACATCAACAAAGGTTTGAAGGGAAACGAACAAACGGATGGAAGTAACGTTCATATTTTTTATGATGAAACGTTGGAACGCGGAGTGATGGGAATTCCGCAAGAGACTATTATTCAAAATCTGCCGAAAGTTACACTTGGCGTCGGTACAAGCGATGTTGATAATGACGGAGACAAAGATATTTATATGTGTAATCTCAGCGGAACCAATACGTTATTTTTGAATAATGGGAAAGGATATTTCCGCGATGGTAACCGCCAATACGAACGCGGAGCGGAAACAAATGAGCGGACAAATGCTGCAATTTTCGGAGATGTGGACAACGACGGCGATCTTGATTTGTTTGTTACAAACGAATTTTCCACCAACCGTTTATTTCTTAACAATGGAAACGGGTACTTTACCGATGCAACAATTGAAGCAGGATTGACGACGCGATGGGGAGGAATGTGTGCAGCATTTGGCGATATTGATAATGACGGCGATCTTGATTTGTATGTAACAAATTGGGCGCAAGCGAATTTATTATATAAAAACGAATGGAGTGAAACCCAAAAAATTCACTTTAAAAATGTCAGTAAAGAATCTGGAACAGCAGGAGAATTTTACACAAAAAGCAATGCGGCAGCATTTGCCGATTATGACAACGACGGCGATTTAGATTTATTTGTAACCAATCGCAAAGCATCAAACAGATTGTATAACAACAATGGCGGAGGCGTGTTTGCCGATGTTACAAAAATTGCAATCGGTGAGGATTCTTTAAACAGCTACGGGGCAAGTTTTGCAGATTTTAATAATGACGGTTTTTTAGATATCGTTGTTGCTAATGTTGGTAAAAGCATTTTGTACAGAAATATTCAAGGGAAAAAATTTCGCGATGTATCTGAAGAATCAGGATTTCACATTCAAGGATATTGTACGGGAACCGCAGCAGGCGATATAGATAATGACGGCGATGTTGATCTCTACGTTTCTGTGTATGTCAACGGATTCAGCCAGTTATTTGTTAATGACTTGAATAACAATAATTTTATTTCTTTGAATGTGGAAGGAACGGAATCCAACCGAGATGCAATCGGGGCAAAAGTTTTTCTCTTTATATCAGATTCAACGCATTCATATTCTCATCTGGTTGGTTTTCGAGAACTGCACAGCGGTTCCGGTTATGCATCGCACGATGCACAGAAAATTCACTTTGGCGTACAGCCGAATCAAGTTTATGATATTATCATACAATTTCCTGCGACAAATATTAAGCGTGTTATCCATACCATTACAGCCGGCTCAACGATTTTGGTCAGCGAGGAAGATGGTGTTGCCAGGCAAGTTACGTTAACAGGAAAATATTTACGGCGCAGCGCCATTGATCCAGAAAATCAAAAGTTTGCGGTTAGCTGTATTCTTGTTTCGTTCGGTTTGTTTCTTTCCATGAAACGAGGAAGAAAAAAATATTTACAATATAAAAATATTCTTCTTCTGCTGCATGGAGTAATTGCCGTGCTGTTCGTTTCACATTCACTATTATTTTTTTATTCAACATTTACGTACAGTTTTATAGTACCAATCGGTGTTGCAATAATATCATTGACGCTCGTTAATTTTTACTTTGAACGTCAGACGGTAATTCTCAATTCTGCTGTGGAAAAAAAGCAGACGCGTGACCAAATTGCGCGCGATTTGCATGATGATATTGCTTCAACATTAGGAAGTGCTAGAATCTATGCAAGTGTTTTTAAGCAGACGTTGAAACGTCCATCACATCGGCAGAATGAACTGCTGGAAAAAATTAATGGTGCAATTACCTCCGCTTCAGAAGGGATGACGGATATAGTTTGGACTATTGCTCCGAAACATGACTCGCTGAATGATTTAATTGCTCGTATTCGATTGTATGTTTCTGAAACAGCCGCAGCAAATTCTATGGAAGCTGTTTTTGCAGTGGAAGAGTACAATGAAAAAATTCCGGTTTCCGAAGCGGTGCGGCGGAATATTTATCTAATTTTCAAAGAAGCGATGAATAATATTGTGAAACATTCTACGGCAAAGAAAGTTATTTTTGAAGTGCGAAATAATAATTCAAATATTGAGTGGAAAATTGCAGATGATGGAAAAGGATTTGGTAAAAAATTTTCTACCATAGACAGCGACAGTAAAACAATTTTACATGGAAACGGGCTGCAGAATATGAAAGAGCGGGCAAAAGAAATCGGCGCAGAACTGCAAATAGATTCGATTGAAAATGCGGGAACAGCAATACGGCTTTCTATAAAAATGATGCAATTGCATCATTGATAAAACAATACTGTTTCCCCACTTTGCTGTGGATAAAAAAAATGAAGCGTATGAACATTCGTGTTGTAATTATTGAAGATCATATCGGATTTCGCGAGAGTGTAACATATATGCTCAGCGCAACGGAAGGATTTTCTTGCATCGGAAGTTTCGGCAGCGTGGAAGAAGCATTGAAAAAAATGTCCGAACCTGATGTAATTCTGTGCGATATCAATTTACCCGGTATGTCTGGCATTGAAGCAGTACCGAAACTTAAAAGCAAATTTCCAGATTCAAAAATTATTATGCTTACGGTTTTTGAAGATGATGGAAATGTTTTTAAAGCAATAATTGCCGGTGCTGATGGGTACGTGTTGAAAAAAACTGCGCCAATTCGCTTATTACAAGCAATAGAAGACGCTGCCGCCGGCGGTTCGCCAATGACACCGACAATTGCGCGTCAAGCGTTGAACCTTTTTAAGGAACGCGTTCCGCACGCCAAAGGGGAAGGCGTGCTTAGCGACCGTGAACAAGAAATTCTTTCATGTTTGGTGAAAGGAATGAATAATGATGAGATTGCAGAAAAATTATTCATCAGCAGAACAACGGTACGGAATCATATTCGGCATATCTATGAAAAGCTTCATGTTCATTCCAAATCGCAGGCAGTTGTCAAAGCTCTTCAAGAAGGGTTGGTGTAGCTTTATATAATATTTTCTAAACCTGACAGATTACAAAAATCTGTCAGGTTTTTTATTGTACATCACACCAAATTAAAATGATGCAAATGCATCATTTACTTACTCTCTTACATTTCTCAATTTCCTTTCAGAAAACTACTAAAATATCTTCCGGGGGAAAACATGTACCGATTGCGCCTGCTAATTTTTTTTACAGTCATTCCTATTTTTTTAATCTCACAAAACAATAATTATGCTCTGCAATTTGATGGAATAGATGACTATCTCACTGCAAGTGATGATACTTTGTATACGTTAGGAACAAAACAATTTACAATAGAAATGTGGGTGAAATTTGATATACCCCCTTCTAATGCTGTGCTTCTTGGTCAATACGAAGGAGGCGAAAATCAGAACAAATGGTTGATGACGTTTTCGGGTGGAGAATTTTATTTTGATGTTGACGGAGAAAATGGAAAACAAAGTTTACTAAAGTACGGGTGGCATCCCAAAGTTGGAATTTTTTATCATATAGCAGTTACGAGAAATTCATATTTGTTCACACTCTATATTAACGGTGTTGATGTAGCGCAATCATCTTCTACCATTAAAATTCCTGATGTGAACTCAAATCTTTTTTTTGGTCAGGCGGGAGGCTTTTATTTCAATGGAGTGATGGATGAGGTGCGGATATGGGACATTGCTCTCAGCGGTACTGATCTTGTAAATAATATGTATAAAAATTTAAGTGATTCAGAAAGTGGATTATTACGAAATTGGAAATTTAGCGAAGGGAATGGAATTGTAACTACAGATATTAAAGGGAACAATGCTTCTCTTATTAATGGTCCTCAATGGGTTATTTCACCCTTTTCATTTCAATATGCACAAAATGCAAAAGAAATTAATTCAATAGGAGAAATCAATTTTGAAAACAATTCGCTCTTTGCAGTAATTCAATCCAAAGTTGGAACGGATACCGTTCGTATTCAAAAATTTAACAGCCCAATTGATGTTACAGTTCCGCTTGGTGTTGCAACACTTCACTCTGGAAGTTGGTACGCTTATTCTACGACTCATGGAACATTTAGCGCCGACCTTACTTTTGGTCTTGGAGCCAATGCAATTTCGTTGAATGACCAAGAGCATCCTGAAAATATAAAATTATTCAGACGGGATATTAAAAGTTTAGGAGCGTGGACATTTGTCTGTTCTGCATCAAAAGCATCATTTGGTTCTGCAACATTTGAAGGAATTACAGAATGGGGAGAATTTGCAATTGGAACTTCGTCGAATTCACTATTGAACGGAAGCGGCGGTGTTTTTCAATCTGCAACAACGGGCGCGTGGATTGATGCTGCAACATGGAATTTAATCGGCGGCAGCGATGAAGATGGAATTCCCGATGCCAATGATGATGTGGTAATTCGTGCCGGTGATAACATTCAAACTACGACGCAGCTTCCCGGAGCAACTGCCTATTGCAATAATCTTGTGTTGATGGGCGGCTCAAGCGGAACACGATTGACTGTATTACCCAATACCGGATTTTATTTACAAGGAATATTGAATTCGGATGCAACAACACTTTCATCGAATTTAATTTCAACGGAAAGTAACGGCTGGTTTTGTTTTTACGGTAAAGGCAGAACAATTATTGGAAATAAATGGTCCGGAGATGTTGTTGGCTGGACAGTGAATTTTAATTTAAATTACAATGATACGGCAATTGTTCTTTCAGATTTCAAAGCGGGAAATATCAATATCAATTCATGCGCGCTTAAAATTGGTTCTTACGAATCTCCAAAAAATCTTTATGTTGATGGCGGTACAGAAAATTCAGGCACGTTGAGTGTGAATTCTTCCAATTTAATAGTTACAGGAAATATTTGCCGAGATAATACGCTAACATCAAAATTTAATTCGTTGTCAGCATCATGGGCTGTAGTTGAAATCGGCGGTACCTATTTAAGCGCAACTTCGATTTCAATCGGATGGTACGGTTATTATTATAGTGTAACTTCAACTCTTCGTGTTCGTTCAACATCGGGATTATTAATAAACGCTTCAAGTTATTCACTTGTCGGATCGCTGCAATATATTGGAATGGGCGCGCAAACCACTGGAAATGAATTGATGATGGGAAGTATCGGGCAAGTTGATATTCTTAATCCTGCCGGTGTAGAATTTTTATCCCCGTTTATAATTACGAATTTATATTTAGAAAAAGGTGGTGTCTCAATTTCATCGGGCGCTCAACTATATCTTACAAATCTTTATGGGAAAAATTATGAAATTACTGGAGCAGGAGATATTACTCTCAGCCAATATTTTGAAACGCAGCATGCCAATGGATTTGATGGTTTATTTAAAAATACGGGGGCAAAAAATATAGGCACTTACGGCGGAATGACGATATTGTTCGATGGTATTTCGCAACAAACACTAAATATAGCTCCAGAAAAATTTCAAAATGGAATTTGGTGTAATACAACAATACGAAACAATGCAGGCGTTGTGCTAAACGAATCATTTTCATTTAATAGTGTAACACTCGATTCAGGAAATATATCGGTATTAACAGGGAAAATGATGACCACACACGCGCTGACAGCCGGAATAAATGAAATTCTTGGCGGAGGTAAGTTTGTAATGCCGGATGGCGCGCTGAATTCTGCACATCCAAACGGAATAGACGGAACAATTCAAACATCGGAATATGAATTTCCAAATCCGACATTACTCGGATTTACATTTAATGCAAATGTTCCGCAAAGTTCCGGTTTGCGAATGCCGGACACACTCAGTTGGATTGGCGTTCCAAATACAACAGGATTTACGTTATCACGTTCGTTGTTTATTAATAGTTTTGATCTTAACGCTCAAGGAACAGATTTTCAAATACCGTACGGCGTTACTATAACAACAAACAATTTGAATTCCGGTCCAACGCGAAAA
>CAYXEE010000113.1:0-7492 GCA_964463935.1 uncultured Chitinophagaceae bacterium
GCAAATAATTACCAAAAAATTTGTGAATGCGTTGAAACAAGTTTGAACGCTGTTCTTTAATAAGGAATTGTGAATGAAGCGAGTTTTTATTTTTTTGTTATTCAGTCAAACAATTGTTTTTTCTCAATCTGTGTATCTTCCAGCCGCACATAATGTCTATAAATTTCTTGATAGAATGGAAGCCCGTCAATTCATTTCCGATTATCGCGATGAGGTTAAGCCATTAACGCGCCAATCCATTGCTTCATTTCTTATACAGATGGATTCATTGGTAAATAAAATGACTGAAATTGAACGCGAACAATTAGCGTTTTACAAAGAAGAATTTTTTCAGGAACTGCAATCTTTAAATTACGATTTACTGTTAGATGAGCGTTGGCATTTATATCAATATTCAAGCGAAGGAATTCGAATGAATCTTGACGCAGTCGGCGGATGGGGATACAGAAATTATCCGAATAATACATTTGCGCGCTATCGGCACAATGGATTGCAGTTATACGGATACGGCGCGGATAATATTGGGGGATATTTTTATTTTAGAGATAATAGAGATGATGGAACTTATCTTGACGACAAAAGAGAATTATCGTCTGATCCGGCGCAGGTTGTTTTAAATCCTAAACCAAACTTTATCGAATACAACATTGGCGATGCTCAATTAACATACAAATATTCTTTCGTAACTTTTTCTATAGAAAAATTGCACAATGTGTGGGGGAACGGCGAAAATGGAAATTTAATTTTTTCAACAAAGTCGCCGTCGTATCCGCAAATAAAATTGCGAGCAGATTTAGGTAAAGATATAACATTCACGTATATCCACGCGTGGTTGATGTCTGATGTAATTGATTCGCTTCAATCATATACGCTTTATGGTTTTCAGCCTAATCCTTCGGACCCTGCAAATCCTTACAACCTTTTTCGACCAATCTATCGAAAAAAATATGTTGTTGCTCATATGTTTGAATTTACGCCGTTCAACGGCGTGGATATTGCGGTGGGAGAATCGGAAGTATATGGTAATCGCAGTCCCGAACTACTATATTTAATTCCAATTGTGTTTTTTAAAGCAGCCGAACATTGGATGAATGATTCGGACAACTCTCAAGTATTTGCAAGTGTTGATTGTAATTTCATCCAAAATTATAATTTTTACGCATCAGTATTTATTGATGAGTTGAGATTAGAGACGATGTTCGACTCTCAAAAAAATCATAATCAGTTAGGATTTACAACGGGATTAACCGGCTATGATTTTTTTCTTGATAATTCAAAATTCAATATAGAATACACCCGTATTAACCCATGGGCATATAATCATAAATATCCAGAAGTAACATACCAAAATCATTCTGTAGATATGGGACATTGGATAGGTCAGAACGCGGATTTATTTACATTGAGCTTTAATTTTACGCCGATTTTTAATCTTGATTGCGGAATAAAATTTCAATCGTTGCGAAAAGGGTGGAAAGATTCAACATACAAAGAATATCAGGATCCGCCTCCGGAATTTTTGTACAATCCGCTTACAAAACAGCAATCGCTAGGCTTTTCTATGCGCTATGAGTTTTTGCGAAACTTCGTATGCGATTTGCAGGTAAACAGAGTTCGTTTTACCACGCAAGACGCCGCGCGTGGAAAAGATTATGCAGGGAAATACGATTTGTATTTTGGAATTCGCTATAATGTATGGTAATAGTTAAACTTCATTGAGATACAAAGTGTCAAAACTCTAAATAACCATTAGTGAATGAATCATCTGGACGATTTGCAGCTTATACAGGAATTTAATGCGGGTAATGAGCAGGCATTTAATCAACTCGTTCTTCGGTATCAAGAAAAAATTTATTGGATTGTAAGAAGAATGATTGTTGATCACGATGAAACGGATGATTTAGTGCAGAATATTTTTGTAAAGGCGTATCAATCGCTGCATTCATTTAAGGGCGAATCAAGTTTTTATACGTGGATTTACAGAATTTCAGTCAATATTACGCTGAATGAACTTCGCCGTAAAAAAATCCGCAGAACATTTTCCTTAGATGAAGAAGTTCATCAAATAGCTTCACGCGATGAATTGCCGCAGGAAAAATTAGAGCGCGAAGAACAGACGCAAACCATTAACAAAGCGATAGAACTTCTGCCGGAAAAACAAAAAAAAGTATTTCTTCTACGATATTATGAAGAACTTCCGTACGAAGAAATTGCAAAAATATTAAAAACAAGCGTCGGCGGATTAAAAGCAAATTATTTTCATGCGGTAAAAAAAATTGGAGTATATGTAAAACGTGAATCGTAAAGAATTACATAATCTTTTAATTGAATATGTTGAGGGAACATTAGCTCCGCCGCTCCGCTCTAAAGTAGAAGATTATTTACGCTCATCGAAACAAGCGCGAGAAGAGTACGAATTAGTACGAAATGCTTTTTCTGCGCTGCAACAAACGCAGGAAACAGAACCTCCGAAGCATTATTTTACAAATTTACTGCCGCGCCTTCGTGAAAAAATTGCTTCAACGCATCGTCCAAGTCGTTGGACGGAGATTTTACAGCGTTTTCAGTATGCAGCGGACTCAATTTTATTGTCCCCTCCTGTTGCTGCAGCATTTATAGTAATGGCGCTTGCCGGTACATTTTTTATATTTATGCCTTCATCACCGGAACAACATTTTGCAACTCTCGTACGCGATGCAAAGCAAGAAGATGTTGCGCGGCTTTCGGAAGAATCGCTGCCATTTATGGAGCAAAATGATGCAAATGTTGTGGAACGTATTGCCGAAATGATACATATCAATAATTTAGAACGGCGGCTGCATCAGTCATTATTCGCTTCAGACGAAATTTTTTCAACCCTGCAAACAAACGAAGCATTTTCCGATGTTGAGCCGATTATTACAACATTAAATGATTTCGAAATGGATATTGTGATGCAAAAACTTGATTTACCAATTTATAACTAACGGTGATCTATGAAAAAAATTACAATCAGTATTTTTTTACTCATTTTTTCTGCAAGTGTTTCAGCTCAATTCGGCAGAATGGGAAAGATGAACAGCGAACATCGCGCGGCTGCTTTGGAGCGAATAGAAAATTACAAAAAACTTCGCATGGTGGAAGTTCTTAAATTAAACGAAGAACAATCCGTAAAACTACTCGCTCGATACAATAAACATCGTGAATTGACTAAAGGTTTAGAAAAAGAACGAATGGCGATTGTTGATAAAATAGAAAACCTGCTTTCTGCAAATACAAGCGACTCAGATTTTAATAAAAATCTTAACGATTTAATTGATGCTGATAAAAGACTATTTGAACTGCGTGCAAAATATTTTTCGGAATTAAAAGAAATTTTTTCTTCAAAACAAATTGCCGAATATATTGTATTTGAAAGAAATTTTATGAGCGATATTCGCGACATTGCCCGCGATATTCAGCAGCAACGAAAAGAAAAATAGCGTAGTTTGTTAAAAAAATTTTGAAAGGGACGAACATTCGTCCCTTTGTTGTTTTTGGTAATTCCTTTTTTTTGAATATATTCAGCAATAATGCAGACAAAAAAAATATATTTAGATTACAGCGCAACCACTCCTATTGATGGTCGCGTGCAGCGCGTAATTTCAGATGCAATGGCATATCATTATGGCAACGCATCATCAATTCATTCGTTTGGCAGAAAAGCGAAAGTGATTCTTGAAGAAAGCCGTGAAACTATTGCGGAAGCTATCGGCGCTGAAACCGGCGAAATATTTTTTACCAGCGGCGGTACGGAAGCGGATAATGTTGCTCTTTTTGGAACTGCTCTATCTCAAAAGAAAAAAAATCAAAAAAATCACATTCTTATTTCTGCTATTGAACACCATGCGGTTTTAGAGTGCGGCGAATTTCTCCGGCAGTTTGGATTTGATATTAGCATTATTCCGGTTGATTGCAACGGAATTGTTGATGTGAATTATATTGAGCAAGCTATTACGCCGCAAACTTTAATGATTTCCGTAATGCACGCAAATAATGAAGTGGGAACGATACAGCCGATACAAGAAATTTCTAGAATTGCTAAAAATAATAATGTAATTTTTCATACAGACGCAATTCAATCATTTGGAAAAATTCCGGCGCATTGCGGCGAACTTGGCGTAGATTTACTTTCGCTATCAGCGCACAAAATCTACGGACCGAAAGGAATTGGCGCAATTTATATTCGCAAAGGCGTAGATGTGAATTCGCTTATTGTCGGCGGCGCGCAAGAACGAAATCATCGCGCAGGCACGGAAAATATTCCTCTTATTGCGGGTTTTGCGCTTGCAAGCGGCATTTCTATTGAACAGCATAAAAAAGATTATGAGCATTTTGCCGCCTTGCGCTTAACAATGAAAGAAATGTTGACAAATTCAGTTGAAGGAATTATTTTTAACGGCGACCAAGTAAATTCGCTGCCGAATATTCTCAGCATTTCACTCGATTCAAAAAAATACAATGTTGAAACGGAAACGCTGCTGTTACGGCTTGATTTAAATGGAATCGCCGCGTCAAGCGGTTCTGCCTGCACATCAGGCAGTATTCAACCATCGCATGTGTTGTTAGCAATGGGGCGCGATGCAAAAACAGCAAAATCAACAGTCCGATTTTCTTTTGGAAGACCTACGACTATGGAGGAAATAATTGAGTCTTCAAATATCTTTTCTTCCATAACCGCTGAATTTTTAAAAATATAGTTTAGGATACTGATTATGTTAAACAAAATATTTTTCCTTTCGTTGTTGCTCTTTTTCGGCTGCGCGGATGAAATGGATAATGCCGGCAGTAATATTAAAAAGGGCGATACCTTTTTTGCAAAAGGAGAATATGAAATTGCAGAATATTATTACAATAAAATTCCTGAAGACAGTCCATACTACAAAAAAGCGCAAAGAAAATTAGGCGAACTTACGAAACTGCAAGAAGAGCAGGCATTGCAAAATACAGAGAGCGTTACTGAAACTAAAGAAGAAGTTACTGTTGTTAAACATTCTTATCAAATGAACAATATGGGACGAGTTCCTTTTCACGCCGTTACATTTATGAATACTACCAGCAATGAAACGCAAATAATTGAATTGGAATTTGTTTACTTTAATGACGATGGAAAAGAAGTTGCGCGTTTGGCTACAATGGTCTATGCAGGAATTCCGCCGCTTGGACAAGCTTCTGTTGAAAAAATCTCTCCCGGAATGGTCAATGAAAAGTTCAGCCGTGTGTCTGTTGTAATTCAACGCGTATTGTTTAATTAACGCCGCAGTTCTCGAAAAATTATTCCGTAGCGTAAACCTTTTGTGCTTACAGCAATAGTTCTTACCGGGAAAATTTCCATAAAATTTTTTAGTATCATTATTCCAGCAAGAATTATATCATAGCGTCCTTCCGTAATTTGCGGATACGATTTAATTTCTTCTACCGATTTATTTTTTAATTCTGAAAATATCGCTGCAATATTCTCGTACATTAAAATATGACCTGAAGTTTTCTCTGGTTCAAACATTGGCATCCGTTTGTTTAAACAGGCGAGCGTGGTAAATGTGCCTGAAACTCCGATAGCATATTTGCCCTCTAACTGAGCAATATTATTATTTTTTAAAGTTGAAATAATATATTCATTTGCAGATTTTATTTCACTATCTAACGGCGGAGAGCGTTTAAGAAATCGTTCTGTAATTCTTACGCTTCCTATATCACAACTAATTTTTGATGTAACTGAAATCGAATTTCCGAGCGCTAATTCTGTGCTTCCGCCGCCAATATCAACGACAAGAAAATTATCAGAACGATATAAAAAATCTGAAATTCCGCCTCGAAAAGTCCATTCTGCTTCCGTATCGCCGTCGAGAATTTCAATATCAAGACCGACTTCAGTTTTAATGTAGTTGCAAAATTCGTTTTTGTTTATTGCATCGCGAAGCGCGCTTGTTCCAACGGACAGAATTTTTTCTACCTTGTATTCATTGCAAATCTGTTTGTACTTTACTAAAAAATTTTTTATACGCTCAAATGTTTCAGGAAGAATTATCCGATTAGCATCTACACCTTTTCCCAAGCGGGCTGTAACCTGCGTATCAAGAAGAATTTTTTTTATACCGGCTGAGGATGTTTCTGCTATAAGAAGCAGAATTGTATTGGTGCCGATATCAATGGAGGCGTAACGCATACAAGAAAAATTACGAACACCGCGTTGCTGCAATACCAATCCATTCATTCTCTGCAATTACTTCAAGCAATGAGCAGTTGTTCTGCGTAAGACTTTCTGCGATTATTTGTTGATCGGAATGAAGCAGTCCGGAAAGGAGAATGATTCCATCTTGTTTTACGCGAGCAGTAATTTCCGGCATTAGTTCTAATATTGTGTTGCGGATAATATTTGCAAAAATAATATCGAAATTATTTTCTGTAACAACATCTAACGAACCGATGCGAATTTCAACTTTTCCCTGAGTATTATTTCGTTCGATATTTTCTAAGCCGTTTTCTAACGAAAGTTCGTCAATATCTACGCCGAGTGAAAAAGAAGTTCCCATTTTGGCGGCGGCAATTGCGAGAATTCCCGTTCCCGTGCCGAGATCAAGCGCTCGCATTCCAGCTTTGATATATTTTTCCATCAGTCTAAGCATCAGACGGGTTGTTTCGTGGTATCCTGTACCAAATGTCATTTTTGGATCAATAATCAGAACCGTCTGTTCCGGTTTTGCCTTTGTAATATTCCACGATGGGGAAATAATGATATTGTCGGTTACTTGAATCGGCAGAATTGTTTTTTCCCATTCTTCGTTCCAATTTTTATTTTCAATCGGCGTTATGCTGATAAGTTGGAATGCGGGAAGATTAAAATTCTGCGCTGTTTCTTCCATTTGTTGAAGAATTTCCTCGTTCCACAAATCAGCGGGAATGTAGCAATGAATTCCTCTGTCATCTTCTAAAAATCCTTCAAATCCAAAATCGAAAATAATTGAAGGAAAAATTTCTCGAATAGAATCATCGGGAATAATTGCGATGTACACATCTACATATTTTGTTGTCATTGATTTTTTTTCTGCGCTGATGTTCGTTGTACAATAAGCGAGTCAACTAATTCGCTGTTCATTTCAAGCCAGAAAATTTGGTCATGATAATTTTCCTGCATTTTTCTGTCAGCTTTGTTGTAGCGGACGTTGAGAAAATATATGAACCACACGACAGCGGTCGCCGTTAAACTTTCGCGTTGAATAAATTCCTGAATTGCATATTGCAGAATGACTGCGGAAATTCCGGCAATTCCAAACCAGAATGACGTGCGGCGTATGTTTATCATTATTTGATAAATCATTCCAAAGAAGAAAATTTTATCGTGCGCCGCCGCCGGCATGTGCTGATTGAGAATATAGAAGTATAATCTGCGCGATTCTTCTTCGCTGAGCGGGACGGTGGAAATTTTCCGCGAACGCTCGAGAAGAAAAATGCTTGGCTGATTTGTTTGAAATGC
>CAYXEE010000114.1:0-7469 GCA_964463935.1 uncultured Chitinophagaceae bacterium
TTGTTCCACATTTCTTAAGTTAGCAAAAGTCCGATTTCAATGTAAGCATTACAGTACTGTTACCGCAGTAGCTTTAGCTGCGCTTGTTCCACTAACTACTCTTGCTCAAGAATTTAGAGTTCATGTTTCTGACTTATCTGGCAAGCCTCTCTCTGGGGCTCAGGTTAATATCGCTGGTAAATTTGGTAGTTTTGAAACTAAATCTGATGATTCTGGTGTTGCAACTTTTAATGGTGTTTCTGACTCTTTAGAAGTTCGTGTTGCAAAAGATGGACATATTGGTGGTAAGAAGAACATTTATCCTAGTGGTGATTTCTATGCATCGCTTATTCCAAAAAAACAATTTCGTTATGGACGAAACGGCACTGGTACGGACTCTATTGATGCACGTGCAGATGAATGGAAGAGTATATTTAACGTCAGTAGCGGTATAATTGTAAAGAATCCTATATTGCTTCGAAATATTGATACAGTACATGTCGACACTGATGGTTTGTCTAGTAGCGACTCTTCAAGTATTTGGTCACATCTGAATTGGTATAATGATTTTGCTGGGAAAACAATATTTAGACATAAAAAATTAACTCCTGACGTTGACAAAGGTGTTGTTGTAACAAAAGCCACAAGTGGAAATTCTACTATTCCTCTAGCGTATGAGCCTGACTTTTCGTATCTCATACAATCAAAGGCACGTATTTCAACTCCAGGTATTAGAACTATAGGACTTCACGAAATAACATATCATGGTTTAATTGACGGATCTAATCACGGTGTTAGTTATACTCCTACAAATTATGGAGAATTTGCAAGTAATATAACAACTACTAAGGATGTTATTTATATAAGACTGGGTTATGAATTACAAAAATTTCGTAAATCAATTTTAGACACTGCAGATGTTCGTGGCAATAGATTAACATTTGATATGTCAAGTTATAATGATAATATCACAACAGGAATAAAAATAGATAGAGACGCTAATGCTTCACCTCAAGGTTTCGCATTATATCAAAACTATCCAAACCCATTTAATCCAACGACAACAATAGAATATGAAATTCCACAAAACCTTGCAGGTCTTAAAGACCTGCAAGGTTTACGCGTTACCTTAAAAATCTACGATGTATTGGGAAAAGAAATTGCAACGCTTGTAAATAGAGAACAATCAACCGGAACATACACGGTTGAATGGAATGCGGGAATGCAATCATCAGGAATATATTTTTACAAATTGAACGCCGGAAATTTTACAGCAATAAAAAAATGGTGTTACTGCGGTAAAAAATATAATTTGCACGGACGGGCGTCCGTGCCTACATTAGCGCTCCATCATAAAAATAGGTTACATTTCATAGTTATTTCACTTCATCATTCCTGCAATTTTTTGTTTTAACACAATTACATCTCTGTTGGTCGGCATAATTTGAAGAGCAAGGTCGGCATTTTTTATTGCGCTCGAGAAATCTCTTTTATTTGCATACGCCGTTGCGAGTCCATAGTAAATTGTAGATTGCAACGGAGCGGATTTTTCCTGCTGTGCAGAAGGAATTGCAGAATTTAGCATAGCAATCGCTTCATCAAACTTTCCTGAATTGACTAAAATTAAACCAAGTTCAGTCTTTGGATATGGATACAATTCATTCGACTGACTTGAAATTCTGTAATGGTTAATTGCTTCTTCTATTTTTCCGGTCTGGTTTAACGCATTTGCCAATAAATAATGGGCGTAAAAATTGTATGGATATTCTTCGATAACTGCATTGAACGTTGTAACTGCCGCATTTGTATTTCCTTTCATCCAAAAATATTGAGCTGTTTCGTAACACGCTTGGTCCCAAATTTTCCCGCTGCTGAAAACGTCATCAACAATTGTTAGTAATTCCGCTGGGGCGTTCGGATAAAATGTCGTGTTTACAGAATAATTTTGAAACGGCCATTTTGATGTAAGATTTTTAATTGAACGATCGCCAAATGCAAGATCGAGCCAGCATATATTTAAACTATCATATTGGAATGACAGCAATTTAACGGAAGCGGCAGGAAGTAATTTTTCTTTTTGTATCTGCTGAATAAATCCGTTTGCAATTAAATAATATCCAATCGGTTTGGGATGCAAATGTTCCCAGAATAATGTCGTATCAGAAATTCCATTGCGGCTGTTCAAAGTAAAGATAGAATCGCTTGAAAAGAATGGAGTGTTAAGTTTTGCCGTTATTTTTTTTATCACTTCGTTAATTCCTGATGGTGCGCGAAATTTTAGTAAATCATAATTACAGGCGAGATGATAATATATCTTTGCGGAATCATAATTTTTTGCTTCAGAATACTTATTTGCGATAGCAAATTTTATTGAAGCTGAGTTTGGAAATTTTTGTTCTTCAATCCGCAATTCTGATAAAGAAAAATTTTGCGCGTTGCTAATTTCATCGGATGATTTGAATGGTGCAAATGTATCGTTTGAAGTAATATCGCTGACGACAACAGGAATATTTTTCCCCTGAAACGTGGAAATTATTTTTGAAAGATTTCGTTCAAACTGAGAATAAATTCTTTCAACTTCTGGAGAAGCAAATTCCACCGATGCGCCTTGCGATACTTGTTTCATTAAATTTGCATCCTTAAAATCTACATTCAGGCGGCTTTCCGATTCAAATAATTTTAACAAAGCAAATTCTCGCAGCGAATATTTCCATTGAATTAGAAATGGAAATTGTTTTTCAATCCACGATGCTCCGATTCCATCCGGTCCGTAAAATTCATTATGTCCTGTGTAGATTAAAACAAGATCGGGAGAGAATTGCAGCAGTTCTTCTGAAAAATTGAGAATGACATTTGAGTTAATCGCCGAAGCGCCGAAGTTAATCACTTCAATTTCTTTTTCGGGATAAAGATGGCGAAGCTGGCGGCGGAGAATGCCGGGAATTGTTGCCGTCATTTGATAAGGGACGCCGAACATAGAGGACTCGCCGAGACACAAAATTCTAAATGTGTTAGGAGTTTTTGTCTTCCGAAAGAGAGATGGCTTCAGTTCGGGAATTTGAATATCATTGGTTGAAAAATATTTTTTTAGATACGAGCGGTTTACTTTATACCACAAAATTCCGTCGTATGGAACTTCTTCCACTAAAGGAGTTTTGTAATTAGGATGGAAGAAGCGGGCGGCAAGTTCCATTAGACCGAAAATTGAAATTGCAATGAAAATGTGAATACGGCAAAAAATATTTTTTTCTGAAATGAAATCATGTTTTTCCTTAACTTGTCAAGTTACTGTTAAAGATAGGGCTTTTTTATTGATTTTTTGACTCGAGAAGTAAAAAAATAATAGAAAGAAAATATTTTGATAATACCACTTGACTCTTAAGCGTTTTTCCTCTAAGTTCCTGAAAGCCCTTCCATAGAATTTGAACTTTTGAGGTAAACCTTGAACGGTGAATTGTGGCAGTAACAATTTATGACATAGCTCGTGAGGCAAAGGTTGGAATTGGAACTGTTTCCAGAGTATTGAATAACAGTCCGAAAGTAACCGATGCGACACGGGAAAAAGTAATTACCGTTGCGCAGCGACTGAATTACCAGCCGCACGCATTTGCCCAAGCATTAGCCCGCAAACGTTCCAATACCCTTTCCGCCGTCATTCCATTTTTTACCAATTATTTTTTCATCGAAGTTCTTCAAGGCGTTCAAGAAACGCTTGCGTCGCTCGGTTATGATTTAATTATTCACGGCGTTACGAGCAAAGAACAGATGGAAGAATATTTGCTTCGCACAATCAAAAAAGGAAGAGTGGACGGCGCGCTGGTATTTTCACTGCCCATCAGTAATGAGTTTGCGCAGGAATTTATTCACAAAAAAATTCCGCTTGTGCTTGTTGATACATTTCATAAATCGTTTGATTCCATTCGTATTGATAATATGGAAGGGGCGCGAATTGCCACGGAACATTTAATTTCTCTCGGTCATAAAAATATTGGAATGATAAATGCGAATATGCGCAGCGTTCCGGCGCGCGAGCGTTTGAAGAGTTTTATTGAAACGCTGATAAAACATGGCGTAGAGGTTCGCGATGATTTTATTGCGATAAGCGCGCAGTTGAAAAACGACGGATTCAGCAGAGAAGCGGGATACGAAAGCGCCAAGGAACTTCTTTCGCGGAACGGCGATTTTCCTACGGCAATTTTTGTTTCAAGCGATATACAAGCGATTGGCGTGTTGACAGCACTTGAAGAACACAATCTTCATATTCCGAGAGATATTTCCGTTGTTAGTTTTGACAATATTGAGCTTTCAAAATATTTCGGACTTACCACGATGCAGCAGCCGATGTATAAAATGGGAGAGCTTGCTGTAAGAAAAATTTTAGACCGCATTGAACAGCCGGAACGAGAAGTAACAATGGAAAATTTTACTCCATCGCTTGTTGTACGCGCTACATGCGGAGCGAATAAGAATTATTCAATTCATTCAAATTAGATGACAAAGTTTGTTACCACATTAAATTCGGAGTTAGAGGGATGAAAAAATTTTTAATGCCTCTGTTTCTATTAACTATTTCCATTTACAGTTTAATCTTTGCCGGCAGCACGGGAAAAATTGCCGGATCAATAATTGATACAAAAACCGGCGAACAGTTGGTCGGCGTGAATGTTATTGTTGTTGGAACAACATTCGGCGCGGCAACGGATTTTGACGGCAATTATTCTGTTATCAATGTACCGCCCGGAATTTATTCTGTAAGAGCATCCGGTTTGGGATACGGCGCGCAAACAGTTCAAAATATTCGCGTGAATATAGATTTAACAACTCGTCTTGACTTCCGATTAAGCGAAGAAGTTGTAGAACTTGGTAAAGAAGTTGTAATTACTGCAGAACGTCCGCTTGTTCAAAAAGATTTAACATCAACAACCGCAGTTGTAGGCGGCGATGATATTAAACAACTTCCGGTAACGGAAATCGGACAAGTGATTGGTTTGCAGGCGGGAAGCGTTGATGGAAGAATTCGCGGCGGCAGACGCGGCGAAGTTGCCTACTGGATTGACGGCGTACCGGTAACGGACGTGTATAACGGCGGAACAGTTGTTGATGTAAATCCGAATATGGTGCAGGAATTACAGGTTCTTTCCGGCGCGTTTAATGCGGAATATGGACAGGCAATGTCCGGTATTGTGAATATTGCAACGAGAGAAGGAACAGATAAATATTCTGGAAGTTTAACATTATACGGCGGTGATTTCTTGAGCAATCGCAGCGGAGTTTTTAATGGAATTCAAAAATTTGAGCCGTGGAATATTCGCAACATAGAAGCAAGTTTCAGCGGACCGATAATGAAAGATGTTTCGTTTTTTTTAAATGCACGTAATATTTATTTCGGCGGTTATCTTAATGCAATTCGCAGATTCAATCCGAATACAGTTGCGATTTTACAAAACGACCAATTGTATAATCTCGGTACTGATCCTGTAAAAGATTCAATTGCCGTGTATAATGCAATGCCGTCAAACTTGAAATCGAATGCCGATACGCTGACGAAATACTTTAATCAATATTACGGCGCAGTTCGAGCAAACAACAAGAATACTACCGGAGACGGTAAAACAGTTTCTATGAGTTGGAATAAGAAATTGTATTTGCAGGGAAAGATTGCAACAAGAATTACTTCGATGCTGAAATTAAATTTTACCGGAATTTATGATGATGTAGAATCGCAGCCGTACAGCAGATTTTTCCAATACAATCCCGATGGTCAGGGAAAAGATTATAATAAAGGTTATACCGGAATTTTGCAGTTAACGCACACGCTTAGCGATGCTGCATTTTATACAGTCGGCGCATCGTACTTTGAAAAATCGTATAAGCATTATTTGTATGAAGATCCGTACGATTCCCGTTATGTGCATCCGAGCTTAACATCAACATTTAATTCAATCAGCTTTGCAACGGGCGGCAACGACCTTAATCGTTTCCAGCGTTCTACCCGCACAGGATTAGTGAAAGTTGATTTGAGCAGTCAGGTTACTAACCAGCATTTTGTAAAAACGGGCGTAGAATATAGACAGCACAGAATATTTAATGAAAATATCAATCTTATTCCAATAGATATACAATCCAGCTACACTCCAATTTTATCAAGTCAAAAGATTCGAACGCAGATTTTACCGGATACAACAACAGTTCACGATAGATATGTACATAATCCGATGGAATTATCAGCATACGTGCAGGATAAAATGGAATTTAAAGATTTGATTATTAACATCGGTCTGCGTTTTGATTATTTTGAACCGGATGGTCAAGTGTTATCGGATAAAGAAGACCCGTACATTTATTCACCGGTAAAGCCGCAAAATATTTTTTGGGATTACAACGGCAACGGTGAAAGAGATTCCGGCGAGCCGTTAAAAACGTATGCCGATAGAATTAAATATTGGTACAAAAAAGCGTCTCCAAAATTTCAGTTAAGTCCGAGATTCGGTGCATCGTTCCCGATTACCGACAGAGGCGTAATACATTTTTCATACGGACATTTTTTACAGATTCCAAATTTTGAACGATTGTATCAAAATCCGAAATTCAAAGTCGGTTCAGGAACCAACAATGTGGATGTTAACGGATCTCCAACAGGAAATGCAGATTTGAAACCGGAACAGACAATTAACGGTGAAATTGGTTTACAGCAACAGTTAACCGACGATATGAGCTTGGATATTACGGCGTATCTTCGCGATATTCGAAATTTAACGGGAACGCGCGCCGACCAAATTGGAATCGGCGGAGCGAATTCTGCACGAACTTATACGCAGTATATAAACAGCGATTTCGGATTTATTCGCGGATTTATTATTTCATTGGATAAGAGATTCAGTAACGGATTGAGCATGACGGTTGATTATACATTCCAAATTGCAAAAGGCAGTTCATCCGATCCGAACGAATCAAGAAATAATGTTGCAGGCGGATTATTACCGGAAGTTCAACTTGGTCCATTGGGTTGGGATCAGCGTCATACATTAAATACCATTCTTTCATACTCGCAGGATAATTATTCGGGAAGTGTTATCGGTTCGTATGGAAGCGGGTTGCCTTATACGCCGCTTGCTTCTAATGATGTTGCAACATTTCTTACCAACACGGGAATTAAGCCGTCGTATTTAAATTTTGATGCGAGATTCTCAAAGGTAATTCAGATGGATGAGGTACGCTTGCTGATTTTCCTGAGAATCAATAATATTTTTGATATTGCAAATGAGAACGGCGTTTATGACGACACAGGACGAGCAGGCACTACATATAGAGAAAATCAATCGCGGAAAAGCGGAGCAAGAGAGTATGTTAATTCGATTTCCGATTATTACAATGATGCGACTTTCTACTCCGAACCGCGCCGTATTGAATTTGGTGTAACGATTGATTTTTAATTTGGAGTAGAATATGAGAGTTCATACAAAAGGATATAGACACATGAAAATGTTTTC
>CAYXEE010000115.1:0-7362 GCA_964463935.1 uncultured Chitinophagaceae bacterium
GAAATAACTGGTAAAGAGTTGTTTGCAATTTATGAAAAGTTAAATGAAGAATATTTCCTTTGAAAAATCCGTACGGAATAAATACCGTATCGCTTAATGAAAAAACTGCAATTGTTCCCAAATATCCATCGCCGATATTTTTGTTATCAGGAAGAATTGAATTGTTTATTATTGATTCAACAATTATTGATTGCTCTTCATTTGCATTAAGCGGCAATTCATTTTTAGAAAAAGATTGAATAACCCCGGGTATTGTAGTTTCCTGCGCTATTCTGTATGTCTGCTTTGCTGAAGAAAGATTGATAATTCTAATGGTATCTTTCTTGTTCCAAAATTCATTTTGCATTGCATTAAATCCAAAACTGAGCGTTGATGGCAATACAATTGTTTTTATAGCCGCTGTTCGTTCAGAATTTATTTTCCCTGCGCCGATTGCAAACAACGGTAAAGCAAGTTTTTGTGTCCCTTGTATTATTGCATTACGAATTTGTATTTCGCTCCAATCAGAATGAAGTTCAAGAAGCGCGGCGGCAAGTCCTGCAACATGCGGCGCCGCCATGGAAGTTCCGCTCATTCCAATGTATCCGCCGCCAAGTTTTGCCGAAATTACATTTACTCCCGGCGCAGATACATCCGGCTTAAAACCGAATGATTTCATTACCGGACCTTTTGAGCTGAATGATGCAGCGCGGTTGTTTGCATCTATCGCGCCGACTGTTAACGCCAACTTAGCAGCTCCGGGCGAGCCGATTGTTCCTGCGCCGCTGAAATTTCCTGCCGCTGCAACGACAACAATTCCTGCTTGAACTGCGCGATTTACTGCTTGCGAAAGAATATCGTCAGGGTCGCCGCTTGGACATCCAAGACTTAAATTTAAAACTTGAATATTGTCTTTTATCGCTTGTTCAATTGATGCTATCACAGTAGAAGTGTAGCCGCTTCCGCCTGCATCTAATGCTTTGTATGAATAAAGCGTTGCATGCGGCGCCATACCGGAAAATGATGCAGAAGAACCTGCGATAATTCCGGCAACGTGCGTTCCATGTCCATTATCATCGCGCGGATCGGAATCTTCGTTAATAAAATCGTAACCGCCGGCAACTTTAAATCCTGCGCCGAATCCGCCGCCGAGCGCTTCGTGCAGGTAATCAATTCCAGTATCAATAATTCCCACTCGAATTCCTTTCCCCTTTGCAAAATTAGGAATCGGGCTTTCGGAAAAATTTTCAAATGTTGATGTTGAAACCGGAAAAGCATTTACTGAAATATCTTCATAGATGCGTTTTACGCCGGAAATTTTAGAAATTTTTTCTCTCTCGTCGTAAGAACTAAGAATGCAAAATCCGCTTAGTACTTCAGAAAATTCTTGAATTATTTTTATGGAGCGTACTGTTTCCGAAATTGTGGTTTTAAAGAGATTTCGTTTTGCAGAAACGAGATGTAGTTTCGATTGAGTTTTATCTATTCTCTGAACAATGTTTGGCTGCTCGTCTAATTCAACAATAAATCGTATTTGCGAATTCCCATCTCTCATTGAAAGTCCGCTCATTCCCGATGTTGCTGCTATTTGTGTGTTTGAAGCAATACGAATTAAACTATCTTGTTTTTTAACAATTAGCTGTTGCCCGGCAGCACTATGAAGAAAAATAAAAATTGAAAATATGTATAATTTTGTTTTCATTTTAATTCATCACAATCATTTTTTTTGTTGCAGAATGCGTTGAACCGTTGTTATCTACGCTAACCAATCTGTAAAAATATGCGCCGCTGGCGAGCGAACGGTTAGAAAAATTTGTTGAATATTCGCCTTCAAGTTTATTTTCGTTTACTAATGTTGCAATTTCTCGTCCGGTAATATCATAAACTGTTAATGTAACATTCGATGCCGTATGAACGGTATATCGAATGACAGTTGAACCGTTAAACGGATTCGGATAATTCTGTTTAACGGAAAATATGTAAGCGCTGTTGTTTTCGTTTCCAACGGAAGTTGTTTTTACTGTGCGTTCAACAATTATTTCGTTTGCAGTTGTAATTTGCGCCGGCTGCTGCATCGAAGAGCCGACAAACAATTGAATCTGTTGTGCGCTAATTGTAAAATATTTGCTTTGTGCAACTTTATCCGATGAACTTGCAGTTAAAAGATTAAATGGTTGTGCTAAAACGTAGTTACTTATTATTACTGTTGCAAGTATAAAATATGTAAGTTTTGTTTTCATTGTTTTCTCTCTGCCGCTCTTTATTACACTGTGGGTGCCATAAAGACCTGCCAGAAGAAAACGGCGAATTTGAAGCGTATTAGTATATTTTTGCTTTAAGAAGTGTTTCTTACAAAACCTTTTCTTACATTCTTTCCAAGAAAAATGACTGATTTGTAGAATTTACAAAGGCGAAAATGCAGGTTTTATTAGAGAATCTGGCAAAACAACATTATGAAAATTTTCCGGTAGCTTCGTATTTTATTCCGAAAAAATATCGGAAGGCGATTCACTTAATCTATGCCTATGCGCGCGTTGCGGATGATATTGCAGACGAAGGAATGCTTTCGGCTGAAGATAGAATTGCGAAACTGAATCAGTGGGAAGTAATGTTATTGGATTCGTTAAATGGAAATTCCAAGAACGATTTTTTTAAAAAACTTTCAGAGAAAATTTCGGAATTCTCATTGCCGCCGAAATTGTTTCAAGATTTACTTATCGCATTTCGGCAAGATTCTTCCAATCCGAAATACGAAACGTTTTCACAATTACTCGAATATTGCAAATACTCCGCAAATCCAATCGGAAGATTATTGTTGAGAATATTTAACAGCGATTCTGAAGAAAACAATAGACTTTCCGATTACATTTGCACCGCGCTTCAACTAACAAATTTTTGGCAGGATATTTCTATTGATACGAAAAGGAATCGTTTCTATATTGCAATAGAAGATATGCGCCGATTCAATGTTACCGAACGCGATCTTCACCAAACAGATAATGCCGAACAATTTCGAACGCTTTTGCAATTTCAAGTAGAACGAACCCGAACTTTCTTTCAGAAGGGAAAACCGCTGCTAAAAAAAGTGCATCCCGATTTCCGACGCGAATTATCGTTAATATGGCACGGCGGCATGCGAATTTTAGAAAAAATTGCAAAACAAAATTATGATACGCGGTTTGTTCGTCCAAAATTAAACTTTTTCGATGGAACGATGATACTTTTTCGCTCGTTGTTACAATAAGATGGAAAAAAATTATGAATTACTGGACAAAGTTAAGTATCGAATAAGCAAATCAAAGAAGTTACCTAGATGATCTGTTTAATGTCTATCCAACAATTCCAGAAGGAATAAGGGATATTGATGAAGAAAAATGGAAAGTGATTGAAAAAGCATATAATATGAAAAATAATGTTGAGCTAATTCGTGGATTGCTCAACCTTGATCTTTTTCCAATTAAAGATAGTTATGTTGCGTATCTTAAAAGAGATAGTTCTTCAATTGAAAGAAATCCCAAAACCATAAACAGAATCTGTGGTCGTCTTTATGAAATGGGAATAAATAAAATTTTTGAGAGATGCAGCGAACCTAAAGAAACTAATCGGCAAATCGGACCATTTTTTAGAAGGTGGTTAAGTAAAAAATCTTTAGGACTGATGCCTGTTTCAATTGATCAATTTATACAAAATAAAAAAGATGCGGTTTTAGATGGCAGCGATAAGCAATTAATGGATTTTGCATATTCGGAACTAAATTATAAACACAATAAATGTCTTGATTTTATCGGCAGATTCAACGGGAAATATGTTATTGGAGAGGCAAAGTTTTTAACTGATTTTGGCGGACATCAAAATGCGCAATTCAACGATGCGATTAGTACCGTAAAAGCAAAAAATGTTAAAGCCGTCAAAATCGCAGTGCTTGACGGTGTGTTATACATTAAAGGCAAAAACAAAATGTATAAAGATATTACTACGAAATACAAAGATTTAAATATCTTGAGTAGTTTAGTGTTACGAGAATATCTATATCAAATTTAATATTTATGCAACTTCATTATCAAAATAAAAAATCTGAAACTGAAATTTTAGAACAGATTCTGGACGTAGAACTGACGCAAAAAAACGTTTCGTTGAGTAGAAACTTACTTATTAAAGCAAACAATTTAATTGCATTAAAGTATCTCATTTCAGTTAAAAATTTAGCTGGAAAAATTGACTTAATATATATTGATCCCCCATTTTCTACAAATAATACTTTTACTATTAGCGACGACAGAGCAAATACCATTAGCAATAACAGCAATGGAAGAGTCGCTTATAAAGACTCTTTAAAAGGATGCGATTTTATAGAATTTCTTCGTGAGCGTCTTGTATTATTAAAAGTTATGCTTTCTTCAAAGGGGTCAATTTATCTGCATATAGATTACAAGATTGGTCATTATGTAAAAATAATTATGGATGAAATATTTGGGATAGAAAATTTTAGAAATGATATTACAAGAATCAAGTGTAATCCCAAAAATTTTGAAAGAAAGGGATATGGAAATATTAAAGATCTGATTTTATTTTATTCAAAATCAGATGATTTGATATGGAATGAACCCAAAACTACTTATACAGAAGAAGACAAGCTTAAATTGTTTCCTAAAAAAGATAAGGATGGAAGACATTATACAACAATTCCCTTGCATGCTCCGGGTGAAACAAAAAATGGCAATTCCGCAAAACCATTTAAGGGATTAAACCCGCCTGCGGGTCGGCATTGGAGAACCGATGTTAAAACCTTAGAACAGTGGGATAATGAAGGACTGGTAGAATGGAGCGCCAATGGGAACCCGAGGAAGATTATTTTTTTTGATGAGCAAGAAGGAAAAAGAATGCAGGATATTTGGGAATTTAAAGATCCGCAATATCCATTATATCCAACGGAAAAAAATTCTGATTTATTAGACATTATTATTAAGACATCTTCAAATAGCGATAGCTTAGTGCTTGATTGTTTCTGTGGAAGTGGAACAACTTTAAAAGCAGCGCAAATAAACGGCAGAAATTGGATCGGAATTGATCAATCTGAAGAAGCAATGAAAGCAACAAAAAAGAAATTATCTGAAATTAAAGGAGACTTATTTGTTGGACAAATTGATTTTCAAGTCTTATCCGACGAGGATAAGCAGTAAATAAAAATAAAATGGAAAATCTTCTCACATACGAAATAGAGGATAAGAATAAACGGAGTAATTTTTATTACTCGTTTCTTTTGCTTCCAAAACCGAAGCGCGATGCAATAAATATTGTGTACGCATGGTGCCGCGTTGCGGATGATATTGTTGATGAAGAAGACACCGTTCAACAAAAACAAAAACGCCTGCGCTGGTGGACACGTGAATTTGAAGATGCGTTAAGCGGAACATCGCGTTATACGCTTGTAAATAAACTTGCAAACACAGTTCGTAAGTTTAACATTCCGCTGAACCATTTCTATGATTTAATTAAAGGAATGGAAATGGATTTAGAAAAAACGCGCTATTCAACATTTGAAGATTTGAAATTGTATTGCTACCGCGCCGCTTCAACGGTCGGTTTAATTTGCACGGAAATTTTTGGCTATAAAAATGACGGCGCAAAAGAATATGCTGTAAATCTTGGAATTGCATTGCAATTAACAAATATACTGCGCGATGTTTCCGCCGATGCAAAAAAAGGGAGAATTTATCTTCCGGCTGAAGATATGGCGCGTTTTGGGTACAGTGAAAACGAACTCTTTACAAGCGCATACAATTCCCGGTTTCAAGCGCTTATGCAATACGAATCTGCCCGCGCAAAATATTATTTCCGGCAGGCGATGATTCATTTAAAAGAAGAAGATAAACCGCTTTTTATTGCCGCGCTGATTATGCAGGATATTTATCTTGAAATTCTGAGCGAAATAGAAAAAACACAGTACAACGTTTTCTCTCGACGCATCCGCATTTCTACGCTGAAAAAAATTCTCATTACCATTTCTGTCTGGTGGAAACACAGAAAATAATACACGTGCCGGATGTTCTTATCATCGGCGGCGGAGTTGCCGGACTTTCCGCAGCGGTTGAACTTTCATCGCTTGGATTTTCAATTCTTCTTGTTGAACAGAAACAACATCTCGGCGGGCGGGCATATTCATTTACCCATTCCGAAACCGGCGATGAAGTTGATAACGGACAGCATTTAATGATGGGTTGTTATGTTTCGACTCTGAAATATCTTAAAAAAATCAATGCTTTAAATAAAATTTCAATTCAAAAAAATCTCTCCATTCCGTTTCTTCATTCGCAATTAGGTAAAACATTTCTTACAACAGTTTCATTGCCCGCACCATTAAATGTTTTATTCGGCTTGCTTCGGATGAAAAGTCTTTCATTTACAAATAGATTGAAACTGCTTCGTGTTGGATTCGAACTTCTCATTATAAATCCTGATACGGATGAACATTTGCACACTATTACTGTTGCAGAATGGTTGGATGAATTGCATCAGCCGGAAGATAACAAAAAATATTTATGGAACATTATTGCCATTGGCGCGCTGAATGATTCGACGGAAAAAATTTCCGCCGCCCTTTTTGCAAAAATTTTAAAAACAGCGTTCTTCGGGAAAAGAATAAATTCTTCACTGGTATTTCCATTGCACGGACTTAGTAAGGTATTGGTGGAAAATGCCGTTCAATACATTAAGAATAGAAAGGGGGATATTTTACGTAATAGAGCTGTTCGCTGTGTCGAAATTCAGAGTTCAACAATACGTGTAATAGAATTAGATAACGGTGAAATTTTACAGCCTAGAACAATAATTTCTGCCGTTCCGTATTTTGATATCGGAAAAATATTTAGCGGAAATAAATTTCCTGAATTTGCCGGTGTACCGCTTTTTGAATCTGCGCCGATTGTTACCGTTCACGCTTGGTTCGACACTCATTTTATGGATGAAGATTTTGCTGCATTGCTGGATTCTCCGTTTCATTGGGTCTTCAACAAAACAAAAATATATCACAAAAATAATTCGCCGCTCATGTATTTGTCCGCAGTGGTGAGCGGCGCACACGAAATGGCAGAAGAGCATAAAACAGAAATCGCAGAAAACTTTCATAACGAATTGAAGCGCTATTTTCCGGCGGCTTCGACGGCGCGGTGTGTTCATTTTCTCGTGATAAAAGAAAAACGGGCAACATTTTCTCCAACGAACAAAATTCAAAAATTTCGTCCGAAAACTGCTACATCAATCAAGAATTTATTTCTTGCGGGAGACTGGACGGATACAAAACTTCCTGCGACAATCGAAGGGGCAATTCATAGCGGATTTCAGTCGGCAGATGCTGTTGTAAAATATTTTGCAAAAAAAAATGAA